>JBDHVB010000096.1:0-19165 GCA_039809465.1 Myxococcota bacterium | reverse complement strand
GCGTTGATCGCTTTGTTCAAGCTGCTCGGCGAGGAGGACGCGGTGACCCAGGAGTACCGGCGGGCCTTTGCGTCGGCGTTGTACTAGCCCCGCAGCAGCGCGGCCCGCACCGGTGATGCGTCGCCATCCGCGAGCTTCAATGGCAGCGCGATGAGCGTGTAAGCGCCGGGCGCCACGTGATCCAACACGATGGTCTCGAGGACCGCCATGCCGTGGCGCTGCACGGCGTTGTGAGCGAGCAGGTCGCGGTCGGCGAACAGGTCGACTGACGGCGTGTCGATGCCGATCAAACGCACCCCGCGCTCGGCAAGCTCGTCGACCAGCTCGGGTGAGAGCGACGCGAAGTCGGTGTTGAAGTGGTTCGGGTCGGGGAACGTGCCGGTGTGCAGCAACACACGTGGAGTCGCCAGCCGCGCGCCGCGCAGGTGCGCCGGTGTAATACGCTCGCCCCGCCCCACCGCCACGCGTATCACTTCGCACGGCCCGTAGTAGAGCTCGAGGTCGCGCTCACCGATGGCTTCACCATGGCGCGCGTAGTGGCTCGGGGCGTCGGCGTGCGCGCCGATGTGGAGCGTCGTCGTGATGGCGGAGAGCGTCAGGTTGTCGCCCTTTTGCATGTCGAGCGCGACGGCGCGTGAGAACGGCACGTCGCCCGGCCAGACCGCCGTGGCGGACGAGATCACCGGCGAGATGTCGATGAGCATCAACGGTCCAGGACGTTGCGGTCGCCGCGGTAGATCTCGACGTCGTCCTCGTCGAACTCGACGTTGGTGGCGTTGCGCTCCACGGGCGTCAGCGACACCACTGCCGCGCCGGTGCCCCAGATGGGCTCGTAGGCCAACACCTTGCCGTCGTAGTCGTTGTTCTGCCCCATCAGCGCCGCGAGCCACCAGACCGCCTTGAACTTCTGATCGGCGTTCGCCTCGCGGAAGAACTGACGCGCCAGCTGCGAGACGTCCTCGAGGCGGCCATTGCCCAGGAACTCGAGGATCTTGCGGTTCCACTCGTCGTCCTTCAAAGACGAGATGTGATCGGTGGTGGGGTCGATGAACTCCGTGACCATGCGGTTCGAGAGCTGTGTGACCGCGATAGCGACCACCTTCCTGCCGAGCTGCTCGGCGGCGTCGCGCGCGGCCTTGCCTAGCACGATGGTCTCGGCCCGGTCGGCGTACATGTTGCACGACACCACGCATGCCGGAATGCGGTTGTCGGGGTTCAGGATCTTCAGCGCCGTGATGGTGCCGGTGTCGATGGGGAAGCCCTTGTACGCCACGGTACGCGCGGTGAGGCCGCGCTTCTTGCACGCCTCGGCGTACGCTTCAGCGTACTGCGCGTCGATCTTGAAGCTGTACGGGATCTCGCCCAAGTCGTGCCACTCGGGGTCGACGTGCACCCACGTCGGGTTGGGATCCGCCTGGATCTGGTGGCCGATGACCGACAGCCACTTGGTGCTGTAGATCATGATGAGGTCGGCGTCGGACGCTTCGATCTCCTGGCGCACCTGGCCGAGCGCGTCGGCGAGATGACGATAACCGGGTGAAGCATCCGGGGTCAGCAGCGGCTGCGGCTTGCCGGGGACGATGTAGCCACGAACGACGCTCACGCTGCCTCCATGTCCCAGCTGACGACCGCGTTGCCGGTACCGATGACCGTGCCGTAGGCGTGCACCTCGGCGGGCATGGTCGGAAAGCCCATGGCCGACAGCAAGAAGGTGAGCGAGCCGGCACGGGCTTCGCTCACCGATTGGTCGATGAAGTCGGGCATCTCGTCGAGCAGCTCGCGCGCCTTGCCGGCCTTGAGCAGCTTCACGACGTGCATGTCCCACAAATATTGGTTGTGGTTGTAGATGCGCTCGTACGACATGTCCTCGGGGATCCCGGCCTCGGTCGTGAAGTGGCGGTGCGAGAGCGAGCAAGAGGAGATCACCAGCGCCCGGCGCCCCAGCTTCTCGACGGCGCGGCGGGCGGCCGAGCCCAAGGCGATCATCTGGCGGTCACCGACGTCGTTGCCGAAGTAATCATACGCCGCATTAGCGGACACGCCGACGATCGGCTTGTCCCAGTCGGGGTTGATGAGGTGGCAGGCGGTGATGGTGCCGTAGTCGACGCGGAACTTGGGGTTGCGCATCATCTTGGTGGCGAGGCCCTGCGCGGCCGCTTCGGCGCACATCGCCTCCGCGAGCTCGACGTCGACCTTCAAGTCGTAGTGGTAGCGGAAGAGGTTGGGAAAGATGGGGTCGACCGACAGACTCTTGAAGTGCGGCACGCCGAGGAAGTGGTGGCCGACCACGGTGCGCCAATGCGGTGAGTGCACGACGATGACGTCGTAGTCCTTCTTCGCGAGCTTGGCCCGGAGCGCGTCATAACCCCAGCGCAGCACTTCCCAGCCGCCCTCGGAGCGCGGCTCGTTCTGCTTGGGGTTGTCGGCGTACACCAGGTGCGGCGGGTGCGGGGCGAGCGCCCCCATGACGATGCGTCCACTCATAAGGCCACACAAACGTTACGGGCCTCGCTGAAGGTCTCGAGTGAGTACACTCCGCCTTCGCGGCCAAGGCCACTGTCCTTCATGCCACCGAACGGCACGCGCAAGTCGCGCATCATCCAGGTGTTCACCCAGACCATGCCGCTATCGAGCGCCGCCGCCACACGGTGCGCGCGCGAGACGTCACGCGTCCAGACCGACGCGGCGAGCCCATAGCGCACCTCGTTGGCCATGCTGATTGCTTCGGAGTCCACGTCGAACGGATGCACGGTGACCACCGGCCCGAAGATCTCGTCGGTGGCGGCGCGTGCCCGCGATGACAGACCGGTCACCAGGGTCGGCTGCAAGAAGTAACCGTTCGCGAGCGGGCCGGCGAGCTGCGGACGCTTACCGCCGTAGACGATCTTACCGCCCTCCTCCACCGCCAGCTTGATGTAGCCCTCGACCTTGTCGCGGTGCGCGGCCGACACCAAAGCGCCGAGCTGCGTCGAGGGATCTTTCGGGTCACCCAAACGCATGCGCTCCAGGCGCTGCACCATGCCGGCGACCACCTCGTCGTGAATCGAGCTCTCGACCAGCAGCCGCGAGCCGCACAGACAGATCTGCCCTTGATTGGTGAAGCCCGCACGCACGGCGCCGTCGATGGCCTTCGCGCGGTCGGCGTCGGCGAAGACGATGGTCGGGTTCTTGCCGCCGAGCTCGAGGCTGGTCTTGCGGAACGACGCGGCGGTGGCCTCCGCGACCTTGGCGCCGGTCGTGGTGCCACCGGTGAACGACACCAGCTTCACGTCGCGATGCCGGACCAGAGCGTCACCGACTTCGGCGCCGTAGCCATGCACCACGTTGAATACGCCGGGCGGGAGCCCCACGTCACGGGCAATGTCCGCCAAAGCGTGCGCAGTCATCGGCGTGAGCTCGCTGGGCTTGCAGACCACGGTGTTGCCCATCGCCAAGGCGGGCGCGGCCTTCCACGACAACAGGTAGAGCGGCAGGTTCCACGGCGTGATCAGCGCGCACACGCCGACCGGCTTGCGCAGCGTGTAGTTCAGCGCCGTGCCGTCCATCGGGTGGAAGCCCGGGTTGTCGTGCAGCACCGCGTTCGCGAAGAAGCGGAAGTTCGCGATGGCGCGCGGGATGTCCATGCTCGCCGCGAGCGACACGGGCTTACCGGTGTCGAGCGACTCCAAGTGCGTGAGCTCCTCGGCGCGCGCCTCGAGCCGCTCGGCGATGCGCAGCAAGTAACGCGAGCGCTCCTGCATGCCGAGCCGCGCCCAGCCAGGTTGTGCCTCGCGCGCCGCGGCCACGGCGGCGTCGACCTCGGCGGCCCCCGAGCGCGGCACCCAGGCGATCACCTCGCCGGTGGCGGGCGCGAAGTTGTCGATGCTCGATGCGGTGCCCTGCCACTCACCGGCGATGAAGTTGCGAATCTCACGCATGCTCGAGTCCTCTATAGCGCATTGCCGCCGCCCTTCATCTGGTCCCAGCTCGACGAGCCGAAGCCCTCGCCGGGGCCGCTGATGCCGAAGGCCTCGGACTGCGCCTGCCAGTCGTAGTACCAGCGGTCACGATCGGGATCCCACTCGTCCCACGTCGGGATGGCGTCGAGCGCCCCCAAGCGCTCCTTGGGCACGACGCCCGGCACGATGAACGCCTTCTGCTTGTAGAGCGGATAGGGATTGCGCAGCTCGAAGCCGAGCAGGCCGAGCACCGCGCGCGCGATGTACCAGGTCGCCTGTGGATTCCAGCCGTGGGCGATCTTGATCATGACGCCCAGCCCGTCGGGGTAGTCGTCATGGACGATGCTCAGCGCGAGCAGACCATCCGCGCCTTCCTTGGCGATCACCTTGCCGCCGCACGCCTTCATCACCGTGCTGTCGAGGCGGTTGAAGCCGCCGACGAGATCGGGGTGCTCGATCATCGACGACCAGATCCAATCCTCGTCACGCGTCGCCGCGAGCCCCGCGAACACCTTGGCGAGCTCGGCCACGGTCATCGACACGGTGGGAAAGCCGTCACCGTCACGCGCGACGCGCAGCGGCGACCACTCGGCCCCCAAGAAGCGCCGCACCTGCTGCATGTACGCCTGGAAGAACGGGTGGCGCGGCAGCGTGTAACCGACGCGGCTCCAGCCCTTCAAGCGGCAGCCCTTCAAGATGGCGGCGTGCTGCCCCGAGCTGTTGTTGTACCAGCGGCGCGGGCGGCGCACCTGACGGCCGAACTGCACCAAAGGCACGTCCAGCGGCGTCTGCATGAGCCCCCACTCCGACGGATCGAGCAACGACTGCGCCGCGGCGACGTGCTCGGCGGTACCGTTGTGCGAGGCGACCGCGATAGCGCGCTGCTGCGAATTGGTGACCGGCTCGAGCTCCTTGGCGAAGACCTTGAGCATCACCGGCTTCATGCAGCTGCGGCCGTAGCAAAGAACGTTGCCGCCGAAGGAGTGGATGATGCTGTTGCCCGAGGCCCAGGCGATGGCCCCGTGGATGGTGGTCTCGGAGACGCCGTTGCGGCGGTAGTCGACGAGCGGCTGCCACTCGACGTCACGGCCGGTGGGGATACGCGCGTCGGTGTCGCCGAGCGGTGAAGTCGGATAAACGTCTCTCCCGACGGTAGGCATGCTCATGGGCGTTCGACCTTCGGTATGACGGCTTCCACGAAGTGGCGCATGTTGGCGATGACGCGGGCGTTGTCGTGGTTGAAGAAGTCGAACCACAGCATCAAGCGGTCGTCCGGGTGGAAGCGCTGCCGCATCTGCTCCGCGATAGCGTCCGGGCTGCCGATCAAGGCGTTGTCGGCGGCGTTCTCGACCTTCTTGGGGTCGAGCGTGCCCTCGAGGGCGGTCCAATAGGCGCCGAGCGCCTTCTTCGCGGCGGCGTGCGCCTTGGCGTCGTCCGCGTCGATGAACACGAAGGTGGTGCGCGGCATGTACCAGCGCTTCCATTCGCCACCGTTGGGATGAAACGCCTGCCTCAGGCGCTCGTGCGTCTTCTCGATGACCTCGGGCGCGGTGATCGACAAGTTGAACACGTGCGCCGGCAGATACTTGTTGGCGAGCTCTTGGGCCACGGGGTCGTGGCTGCCGACGACGAGCTGCAAGAGCTTACGGTCGAAGTCCTGCGGGACGATCTTGATCTGCTCGAAGATCCAGCGGCGCGGCAGCACGAAGGCGTCGCCCTGCTCCGTCATGCCGTCGGCGCGCGCCGCCGTGACCACCTTCTGCCAATCCTCGTCCTTGCGGAAGAGCGAGCGGCCGAGCATCGGCTGGGCGATGTCGTCGGAGGAGATCACGTCGCCACGCAGCAGGCGGCAGAAGATCTCGACGGCCTCGTTGAAGACCAAGCCCTTCACGACCGGCCACGCGGCCTTCTCGGTGGCGTTGCGCGCCACCACGCCGTACGCGCGGTTCATGAAGTCGAAGCGGCCGGCCGAAAAGCCGATGTTGAGCTTACGTTGCTCGCCCTTGCGCAGCCCGTGCAGAGCCGCGAAGTAAGCGATGCGCTCGGCCGCGGCGATGGGTCCGCCATTGCAGACGATGTTCATCACCGCGCTGCCCACCTCGATGGTCTTGGTGCGGGCGAACACCTGGTGCGCGAGCTGTGTGATGTCGCAGTTCAAGCCCACCTCGCCGCGCCAGTGCGGGATGACCGGCTCGCGGTTCTTCTTCTGCACCTCGCTCGACAAATGCGACTCGGCGACCCAGGCGGTGCCGAAGCCCAACTGATCGGCGGCCTCGACCTGCGCGAAGAAATTCCGGAACATCTCGGCTTCGCTGGGCACGGCGCCATCCACCGGCGTTTGGCTGATCGAGAAGAAGATGTCGTAGCGCATGGACGTAACCTCGCTAGATGCTCTGCAAGCGGCCACCGTCGGCCGCGAGACTGACACCACGAATGAACGACGCAAGCGGTGAGGCGAGGAAGACGATGGCCGCGGCGATCTCGTCGGGCGTGCCGAGGCGCTTCTCCGGCACGGCGGCGAGCCATTCACTCAAGACCTGCTCGCCGCTCACACCACGGCGCTTGCCGGCGGTCTCGCGCAGCTCTTCCATGCGCTCGGTGTCGGTGTAGCCGGGCAGGACGTTGTTGATGGTGATGCCGGGCGGCAGCTCACGCGCCAGGGTCTTCGACCAGGCGGCGACCGCGGCCCGGCACATGTTGGAGACACCGAGCCCCGCGATGGGCTCTTTCACCGACGTCGACACGACGTTGACGATGCGGCCAAAGCTCGAGGCCACCATCCCCGGAACGACGAGCTTGGTGATCGCGTGCGGTGTGAGCACCAGGCGCCCCATCGCCTTCTCCATGGCGTCTTCGCTGGCATCGAGCAGCGGACCACCAGGCGGACCACCGGTGTTGTTGACGAGGACGTGCACCGGCGCGCGCGCGACCAGCGCCTGCACCGCTGCAACGGACGCTGCCCGGTCATCGAGATCGACGGCCAGCGGCTCGCACGCCGCGGCGCCATGCTTCACGAGCTCGGACGCCAGCTGTTCGAGGGCCCCCCGGCTGCGCGCCGCGATGGTGAGCTTCGCGCCCCCCGAGGCGAAGCCGAACGCCGCCGCGCGGCCGATACCGCGGCTCGCGCCGAAGAGCAGGACGTGCTTGCCGCCGAAGTCCAATCGCATGCGGCAGGTAACTATCCCGCCAGAATAGTCTCGGCAATCTCTCGTGGGTGGTCGGCTAAGTGGTGCGCGCCAGCCTCCTGGAGCTCGTCCCGGCCGCGGATCCCGTAGGTGCAGCCGATGGTCGCCGCCCCATAGGCGAGGCCGGTGGCGACGTCGACGGCGCTGTCCCCCACCATCCAGACGCGCTCGAAGTGGCGGTCCTTGACGAGGTGCGTGATGACCTCGGGCGACGGCTTGCGCACCCGCAGCGTATCGCCACCGATGGCCGCCTCGAAGCGCCCCAGGAGCCCGAAGTGCTCGAGCATCCGCGTCACGAAGGTCTCGGACTTGTTGCTGGCGACCGCGAGCGGCATGTCCGAGAGCAGGTCCAGCATCGCCATGACGCCCTCGTAGGGCTTCGAGGTCGCGTACATCAAGCGCTCGTAGTGCCCGCGGTAGGTCCGCTTGAGCACATCGTGCGCGACGCCGGCCGGCAGCGCTTCGGCGATGAGATGGTCGAGCCCCTCGCCAATCCAGCCGCGCACCGTGGCGCTATCGCAGGCGGCACCACCCAGCTCCACCCGCGCCGCGGAGAGCGCGGCGGCGATGTCATCGAGGGTGTCGACCAGGGTGCCATCGAAATCGAAGATCACGAGCTGCTTCATCGGATGCCGCCATACCATGAACGCGACAAGGCCCCCTCCACTCCGAAGAATGAAGGGGGCCCCGTGTTCGCTACGGACTAGCGAGCGCTAGAACGTGTAACGCAGACCCAGCTGCGCGCTGAACGGCGCCTGGTACTGCGTTGCCTGCCGGTAGTTCGGGTTGACGCGCGCCGCGACGCCGTCGATCGTGCGCAGGTGGCGCAGGTCTTGGCGGCGGCCGTTGACGATCGGGTCGACGAAGTCGACGGTGTAACGATCATCAACCTGCGTGGCACCCTGGTTGTTGGTGACGTTGAAGACGTCGACGGTGAGCTCGAACGCCTGCAACGCGGCGATGTTGTACTTGAAGCCCACGTGGACGTCGGCGCTCCAGATCCACGGCGTACGACCACCCTCACCGCGGCGGATGAGGAACGCTTCGTCTTCGCCGTAATCCGGATCGGCACCGAGCGCGTCGACCGGACGGCCGCTGCGGACGTTCACACCAGCACCCGGAGTGATGGTGATCGGCGCCATGCTGCCCATCTTGCGCAGGTCGATCTGGTAGAAGCCGAAGAACTTGAAGCGGTGACGGTAGTCTTGCGGCAGCCAACCGTAACGATTCACGAGCAGCGTCGGCAGGTCGTACGTCGACGTGATGTTCGGGTCGAGCTGACCGTTGTTGGCCGAGAAGAGGCCCGGGAAGTTACCGCGCGCGAACGACAACAGGTACGAAGCCTGGATCTGGAAGTCGTTGCGGAAGCGCTTGTCCAAGGTGAACTGCGCCGCGAGATACCGACGGATGGGCTTCGGGAAGTTGTTGATGGCCGCGAGGCGGTTACGCAACGTCTCGAGGCGACCACGCTTGAGCGGATCGGTCTCACGCGCGATGTCGCGATCGACCTTGTCGAGCTCGTTCATGTCGAACTGGCCCGGGTTGGCGACGAGGTACGTGACACCGCCGTCCGTCGAGATGTCCTCGATGGCGCGGCCGAGGTTACGATAGATACCGGTGATGCCGCCGACCCAGCTCGGGATGAACTCCCACTGGACGCCGAGCTGCACTTCCTCGGTGTACTGACCCTTCAGGCCAGGAGCGACGAGACCCGAGGTCGCGCCGAGGGCCTGACGGCGATAGAAGAGCGGGCAATCGCCGACGACGTCGGTGGTGTTGTTGATGCCAACATTGGGGCAACGGCCCGTGCCGATGGAGCCCGGGAAGCCGCCGCCAGCCGCACCCAAGCGATAGTCGGTGAGCGCAATGCCTTCGCCGCCGAACTGACGGTCGGTGATGTCGAGCGGGATCTGCTCGTAGTAGCGGCCCCAGTTGGCGAACAGCTTCGAACGGCCGCCGCCGAGGAAGTCCCAAACGCCGCCGACACGCGGAGCCCAGTTGTTCCAGATGGCAACCGCCTGCTCCTTGTCGCCAATGTTACCGGAGTAATCGAGGCCGAAGAGCTGCTGGCCTTCCCAACGCACGCCGTAGTTCAGCGTGATGTTCGGGGTCGGGTTCCAGGTGTCCTGAACGAACGCCGCCCAGGTACGGCCCGAGGTGTCGCCGATGACGCCACGCGGATCGGGACGGCCGGTCGGATCTTCGTTGGCGCGGAAGTAAGCCTGCTCGCGGATACGGTTGTCGCCGTTGGCGTAGCTCGGCGAGAAGGCGCTGTAGAAACCACCACCCGGATAGCGGCGGCGGTTCACGTAGTTGTTCTGCTCGAAGTCGATACCGTACTTGAACTGGTGCAGACCGGCGAAGTCACCGATGTGCGTGACCGAGAAGCGCTCCGCGAAGCGGTCGGCGACGGTCGTGTTGATGTTACCGATGTTCCAGCCGTTGACGCGATAGCCTTCGACCATGCAGCGGCTCGTGCCGTCGGCGAAGTCAGCGCCCGCCTGGCAGTCCGGATGATCGACGCCGGGGGTCGACGAAGCGCCCCACTGCGCCGCGACATCGCGGTAAGCGCGCGGATAGGTGTACGAGTAGAGAGCGCGGCTCTCGCCGACGATCGGCTGAATGATGCGCTCGTTGTGGAACCAGCCCACCGAGCCATCGAGCTGCAGCTTGTTGTCGAAGAACTTGCCGGTGATCTTGTAGATCGCCGAGACGTTGCCCTGATTCTCTTTGTAACGGGCGGTCTGCGGGTCGGCGTTCAACGTCGTGGTCGGCGAGTTCGTGTCGAAGTTGTTCTGACGAATGCCGTGGAAGTACGTGGGCGCGCCGGTCACCGACAGCGAGTGACGCAGGTTCGAGCTGATGAGGTGCGTCAGCTTCGCGGTGAAGTGGTGCGTGATGACGTTCGAGTCGAACTTGTCCGACCCGATCGGCGCGGTCACGTAGTTACCGTCGTTGTCGAGCAGCGCGTTACCCGTGGATGGGTCGAGCTGGCGCGACTTCAAGGTACGCGTCCACACGTCCTTCTGATACTCGGGAGCGTAGCCGGCGTGGAACCAGAGCTTGTCCTTGATGATGTAGCCACCGATCTCGGCGCCGGCGTTCACGTAGTGACCGAGCTTCTGGCGCGACGAGATCGACTCACCAGCGCGGAAGACCTCTTTCGGGTCCATCTGCGCGAAGCCTGGACGCCAGTACGCGAAGACGGAGCCGTGGAACTCGTTACCACCGCCCTTGGTGATCGCCTCGACGTAACCGCCGGTGGCGCGGCCGAACTCGGGGAGGTAACCGCCTTCCTTGATGTTCACCTGGTCGACGAACTCCATGACCAAGCGCTGACCCTGCAGACCGTAGCCGAGGTCGTTGATCGACAGACCGTCGACCATGAACTGGTTTTCCGGTGACGTCGTACCGCCGATCGACACGCCGAAGTCGTCCGTCGTAGCGGACGGCAAGACGTTGACGGCGCTCGACACGTCGCGCGTGCGGCCCAAGGGAACGTTCTGGATCATCTCACGGGTGACGGTGCTGCCGACCGTGGTCGACGCGACGTCGACCGACGGCGCGGGCGCCTCGACCGTGAGGACCTCGCCTTGCGCCTGTGACGTCGACAGCTTCATGTCGACCGTGACCGACTGCGAGGCCAGGACGCGGATGCCAGTGCGCTCGACGGCGACACCGGCGAACGAGAAGTTCACGCGGTACTCACCGGCGGGCAAGTTGGTGATGACCCAGCGGCCACCTTCGTCGGTGAGCGCGACTTCTTCACCCTGCAACTGCGGCGAGGTGGCGACGACGGTCGCACCGGCGAGAGGTTGGTTGTTGTTGTCGGGATCCGTAACGGTACCGCGTAAGATACCAGTCGTATTCGACTGGGCGTAGGCTGTCGTCGCCGACAGACCCACGAACGCGATTGCTGCTGCAAGGATTCTAGATTTCATCGTTTCTTAGTTCCTTCTGCGTTCTTGAAAGGCTGTCAGCTACTCGACGGAGAACGGCTCGACCTGGATCACGCTGTGGCTCTCGTTGCCGAAAGCGTCAGCGAAGGTCGGGTCGATGCGGAGCTCGTACGAGCCAGGCGCGAGCGGCGCGGCCGGGATGACCTCGACGATCGTCGCCTCGAGATCGCCCTCGAGGGCAACACCGTCGTCATCGAGGATCGGAGTGCCGTCCTCTTCGCGGATCTCACCGGTGCGGTGCGCGACGACGGTCACCGGGATCTCGACGCCCGCTTCGTCGACGAGGGTGAAGGCGCCCGTCGTGCCAGCCTGGAGAGCGCCAGTGGCGTCCGCGACCTCGGTGCTGAACTCGACGAGAATCGCCGTCTCGTTCTCCGCGGTGACGATGTCGTCGACGAGCTCTTCCTCGGGAGGAGTCACGCTCGCGATGGTGATGGCGTCAGTCATGAAGCCAAGCACCGCGGCGATCGGGCGGCCGTCGGCTTCGGTGACGATGCCGATGGTCTCGGGACGGCCAACGCCACCCACGAGCTGCTGGCGATCGGCCGGGCGGACCCTGTTGCCGTCGCGGTCTTCGATGACGCCGGCGTACACGCGGATCTGGAATTCTTCACCGGCCGGCAAGACGACCGTCGGATAGAGCTGCAAGCCGACGTCCGGGGTGACCTCCGAGACGTTACGGCGGATGTTGTCGAGATAGAAGGTGTCGACGGCGTAGTGATCGCCCGTTCTGACACGAACGATCTCGACCAAGCCCTGACGCGGAATAATGTCTTCGACGCCCGGGTTGTACTGGGACTTACGGTTGAAGGGACCGTCCTCCAGATTGACCGGGTGATCGGTGTTGATCACCAAGTCTTGGATGACGTCCGCGTTCAACGGCTCATTGAAGAGAACCTGGATGTCACCAACGGTAGTCGTGAGCGAGACGTTCGGCGCGAGACCCGCCGAAGCACCGGTGAGGTCCACCGCGTCTTCCGCGGGGATCGGATTGCCAGCGCCGTCCACCACGAACTGCGCGGGATACAGGTCGAGCGGCTGCACCACGTCCTCGGCAACGCCTGCGTCGTACCACTGCCCCCCAATGACGGCAGGAGATGAAACATCTTCGTCACTGCAAGCCGCGCCGACCGCCAATGCGGACAGCACGCCAGCGCGTGCGATCAATCCGAAGTTACCGCGCCCCAATGGCCATCTCATGGATTTGCTCCAGGTCCTGGTTCAGTCACTGCCGGTGGCTTCACCTGCAACGCGACGGTGGTTGCACCCTCGCGCTTGGCAACGGCCATCCAACGAACGACGCTTCCGTAGTCAACTTCGTCACCTGCGACGAAAAACACCGTACGCTCGAGTCTGTCTTGCAGCGCGCTGCGCAGCTGCTGTGGCAAGTTCGGGCCAGTCGTGAGCTCGCCCATGAAATAGAGCTGCCCGTCATCGCGGAGCTCGACCGCCACCTGCTCGGCGGTCAGGGCCGCCGTCGTCACCGTGCCCGTCCGCGGCAGCGCGTTGGGCACCTGGAACGTCGCGGCGGGGCTCACGACCAGGAAGATGATGAGGAGAACGAGGACGACGTCGACGAGCGGCGTGACATTGATGTCCGCGCGCGGCCCGCCGCTACTTCCACCGACGTTCATTGCCATTGATGGCTCCCCGACCCACCGACGACAGCGACAAAACGCCTAAGCTGGCGTACGTCGCTGTGGGCGTTTTTACACCATCTAGATCCACGCACAACGTGGAAATGACGGTTTTGTTCCACTTTTACGATCGCGATTTCATTTTTTCTGAGGCGCGCTGCCGAGACCGACGTTGCTCGCCCCCGAGTCCGCGAGCGCCTTCAACACCGGACGGACCGTGCTGAACTTCACCGAACGATCGATCTCCAGATAGATCTGGCGGTTCACGTTGCGGCTCAAGGCCTGCTGCAGCTTCTGCGGCAACATCTCGATGTTGACCGTGTCGGTGTCGACCATGATCTTGCCGGTCTTGTCGATGGCGACGTTCAGGTCCTCCTCACCCTGCTTCCAGGCCTCGGGCTGATCGACCTCGGGCAGCTTGATGGCGCGCTCGAGCAGCGGCGTGACCACCATGAAGATGATGAGGAGCACCAAGACCACGTCGACGAGCGGCGTGATGTTGATGTCCGCTTTGGCCTCCTCCCCACCATGCCGGTGCTTCTTCGCGTCGAAGAGCGGCAAGTAGCGCACCAACCGCGCCGGCGTCATGGGCGGCGGCGGTGGTTGCTGTGGTGGTGGCGGCGTGCCCTGCAGGTTGCTCATGGTCAGGCGGCCCGCGCGTTGCCGCCGCCCACGACCACGGTCTCGACGAGCTCACTGCCGACCTCTTCCATGTCGACGGTGAAGTGCTCGACGCTGCCGTTGAAGAGGTTGAACAGACCGACCGCCGGGATGGCGACGAGCAGGCCGAACGCGGTGGTGATGAGCGCCTCGGAGATACCGGCGCTCACCGTCGCGAGACCGCCCGAGCCCGACGCGGCCATGAGCTGGAAGGCGTTGATGATGCCCAAGACGGTCCCGAACAGACCGACGAACGGCGCCGTCGACGCGATGGTCGCGAGCCCACCCAGGCCGCGCTTCAAGTAAGAGGTCTCGCGCGCGGTGACCCGCTCGATGGCGCGGTTCATACCGAGCACGAGCTCCATCGAGTCACGGCCAGCGCCCTTGTTGACGACGACGGCGGCGGCCTGGACGACGTGCGCGAGGGGCGCCCTGGGATGCTCGCCCGCGATCTGTGTCGCGGCGCCGAGCGTTGCGCGATCGCGGACGACCTGGCGCAGCTGTTCCATGAAGCGGCTCGAGGCACGGCGGGCGCGCGAGAAGTGAAGATAGCGCTCGATGGTGATGCCGACGACGTAGACCGACATGATCGCCAGGACGAAGACGACGGCCCGGGCGCCGACGCCCATGGAGGCCCAAAGCTCAGAGAAGGTAAATTGCATGAGTCACTATTCCTTTTGCTCCGGGCTTGCCGGGGCCACAGTCCGCTAAAGCGACTAGTTACGGTTCGGTGCCTTGAAATTGACGGTCACAGGGAAGCACGCGGGCGTCGGGATGCCGCCGACCCGGTTGGGCTCGTACTTCCACGTCTTCGCGCAGTCCTTGAAAGCGTCGTCGAAGAGCGGCGCGCCACGCAGGATGCGAATGTTGGTGACGTTGCCCGCGATGTCGATGCAGACCTGCGAGACGTGCACGAGCGAGGTGCCCGCTGAAGCGGCCGCCGGCGGGTACGTGGGCTCGCAACCCGGGTAACGCGTCGGCGCCTTGGCGATCATCTTGGCTGGCGGACCGCTGCCGGTGCCGCCCAGCGTGCCACCGATGACCCCGCCGACGACGCCGCCCACCGTGCCGCCGACGACACCGCCCTTCACGCCACCTTCGACGCCGCCCTCCTGGCCGCCGTCCTCTTCCTTGGTGGGCTCGGGCTCCTTGATCTGCGGCTTCTCGATGATCTCGTTGGTCGGAGTCTTGGGCTCTTCCTTCGGCGTCTCGACCTTCTCGACCTTGGGCTTCGACTTGCCGCCACCGGGGGGAGGTGGAGGTGGTGGTGGCGGAGGAGGAGGCGTGGTCTCGAAGAGCTCGACGCTCATCGACGGCGGCTCGACGGCCTGCAGGTTGATGATCGGCGCGATGACGAGGCCGATGATGACGGCGCCATGCAGGGCGATCGCCACCGAGAAGAAGGTGGTGCGTCGCAAGACAGGCGTTTTCTGTGCTTCGGCGTACGACTCGAACATCTAGCTACCCCGCCCCCATGCGTCCGCTATCGCGAGCTCACGTAAGCTTAGTGTGGCGCCTTTTGCGCCGTCGCACTGGTGTCAGGATCTCGCGCGCGTACCGCCGCGGCGATCTCCTCGGCCTTCTTCAAATCCGCGTCCGCGTCCACCGGCGTGGCTTGCCGCTTGGCGCGCTCGCGCAGCAGCAACCCGGCATAGGTCATGGCGTTCGTCTGGCCAGCCTTGTCGGCCTCGAGCGTCGCCTCGTACGCCTCGGTCGCGACGCGTAGGGCTTCCTCGTTGTCGATCGGTCCGCCTTGGCGGAGCCACTCCCAGGTGAGCGTGCCGATGGCGAGCTTGAGCGCTGGATCGTTCGGGTTCTTCTTGATGCGCTTCTTGAAGGCGACGAGCGCCGCCGGGTAGTTGGCGCGCTGCGCTTCGACCTGCGCCACGAGACGCCAGGCCTCGTCGCTGTCTTCGGCGTTCGCCCACTCGAGGAAGAACTGCGCGGCTTGGTCGAGGCGGCCTGATTCGGACCATGCCGAGAAGAGCTGCTCGACGGCCTCCTTGTCCGAGTGGTCGGCCTTCACCATCGGCGTCAGCGCCTCGATCGCCTTGTTCATGTGGGCGTCGTAGGCGGCGCGGTCGCCACTGCCGTTACGGGCGGCGGCGATGTGGGCATACGCGAGGTTCTTCTCGAGCAAGCGGTTACCCGGCTTACCCTGGATGGCCTCTTCGTACTTGGCGATGGCCTTGTCGTAGTCGCGCGCCTTGTAGGCCTTGAAGCCTTCGTTCGCGGCGATGTGAGCGTCGAGGTCCTTGCAGGCCACCGTAGGAGCGACCGACGCGAAGAGAAGCAGAGCTACAGCGACCCTAGGTTTCAAACGTCACCCGAGGCTGAAGTGTTCCCAACAAAACGCAAAAAGTGCACAGAACATAGGAACCATCGGAGGGAGTGTCAAACCTTCCCCGGTCTTTTCACTGTCTAGATACTGCGATTCTTGCCGCACTGTGTCAAGAAGGGTCGCCGCGGCCTGTCGTTCACCTATTAAGATGTGCTAGCCGAGGCGCCGCTTCGACGCGGAGGGCGCATGCAGGAAAGACGCGGCTTTTTCGGGACTCTTTGGCTGATGGCGCGCGCCGTCGCCGCGACCTTCTTTCTTCTGTCGATGGTGGTGTTTTTCATCGCGCTGTTCTCGAACCGCGGTCCTAGCGTGCCGCGCCGCGGCGTCATGCACGTGAAGCTCTCCGGCCCCTTTGTGGAGCGCGCCGAGGTCAGCCTGAAGACCATCCTGGGCGAGCCGCTCCCCATGACCCTGCGCGGCGTCACCGAGAGCTTGCGTCGCGCGGCCAACGACGATCGCGTGGTCGGGGTGCTGTTCGAGGTCGTCGACCCCGAGCTCGGCCTGTCGCAGCTGCAAGAGCTCGAGGAGGCGATGGCCGCGTTCCGTGCCAGCGGCAAATGGAGCTGCGCCTTCCTCGAGACCGCGGGTGATGGCGACCGTGGCAACGCGGCTTACGCGGCGGCCATTTTAGCGGACAAGGTGGTGCTCGCCCCGCCGGGCGACGTGAACCTGGTGGGCTTGCGCGCCGAAGCGATGTTCTTCGCGGGGCTGCTCGACAAGCTCGACGTGAAAGCGCACTTCGAGCAGCGCTACGAGTACAAGAACGCCGCCAACATGTTCACCGAGCGCGCCTTCACGCCGGCGCACCGCGAATCACTCAAGGCCCTGGTCGACGACCTGCAGAGCGACATGGTCCGGCACGTCGCGGCGCGCCGGAAGGTCGACGAGGACACGGCTTGGAAGTGGGTGCGCGGCGGTCCTTATCTCGGCGCCAAGGCGCTCGAGGCGAAGATCGTCGACCGCCTCGCTTACTGGGACGAGATCGAGAAGGACGTCGACGAGCTCACCGGCGGCAAGAACCGGCTGTTCGGCGTCGACACCTACTGGAACGACGGTCAGCTCCATCAAAGCGGACCGGAGGTCGCGATCGTCACGGTCGCCGGCGCCATCGTGCGCGGTGAAGCACCGAACGGCGTCGGCCGCGACGACGTGAGCTCCGAGTTCATCGCGCGTGGTCTGCGCGAGGCGCGCGAGCGCAAGGTGAAGGGCGTGCTCCTGCGCATCGACAGCCCTGGCGGCTCGTACATCGCGAGCGACGTGGCGCGCCGCGAGGTGGAAGTGACGCGCGCGGCAGGCATCCCGGTCGTCGTGTCGATGGGCTCGCTCGCCGCGTCCGGCGGTTACTTCATCGCCATGGACGGCGACTACATCGTGGCGCAGCCCGCGACCATCACCGGCAGCATCGGTGTGTACGCTGGAGCGTTCGCCATCCGCGAGGCCTTGAACAAGTGGCTCGGCATCACCGTCGACGCCTACGAATCGACTCCCAACTCGGGCGCGTTCGCCACCACCGAGCCGCTCGACGAGCGCCGGATCGCGGTGCTCAAGACCGGCGCCGATCACGTCTATCAGGACTTCATCGGCAAGGTCGCGGCGCGCCGCAAGAAGGACGTGTCCGCCATCGACGCCATCGCCAAGGGGCGCGTCTGGAGCGGCCGCGCGGCGCTCGAGCGCGGCCTCGTCGACGAGCTGGGCGGCATGGAGCTCGCGCTCACCCGCCTGCGCGAGCGCGCCAATCTCACCGACGCCAAGAACGTGACCCTGATCGACTTGCCGGCCGCCAAGACGCCGCTCGAGGTCGCGAAGTCCTTGCTGGGAGGCGGCGCCAACGCGAGCCTTACGTCCGCTTTGACGGATGACGGGCAGCTGACGCGCGAGGCGCTACGCCTGCGCCGCCAAGTGCTCGACGGCGAAGGCGTCATGATGATGATGCCGGCCGGCTTGAGGGTTCACTGAGTGATGCGCCGGGCGAGCAGCTCGGCGACGCGCTTCGTTGCCTCGGGTACGGTGTCGAGGAAGAGCCAGGGCTCGATGAGCTCGAGCTCCATGAGCACCAGCGCGTCCTCGTGGTGCACGAGGTCGACGCGCGCGTAGAGCTGCTCGTAGCCGAGCTGCTGGGTGGCGGCGAGCACGCGCTCGGCGGCTTGCCGCTCCATGGCGGTCGGCGTGTGCGCGAGGTTCTTGCCTCCGAACTTCTCCTGCACGCGGAAGTCGGCGTCCTTCGGTACCTTGCGCGCGGCGTGCGTGCAGACGCCGTCGATGTAGACGAGCGAGAGCTCGCCGCTGGTGGCGATCCGGGGACAGTACTCCTGCACGATGACGTCACCACGCAGGTGTAGGTTGCGATAGCGGTCTTCGAAGGCGGCCGCATCGTCGTCCTCGACCTTGTAAGTCTCGAAGGCGCCGCCGGACACCGCCGGCTTCATCACCACCGCCCGCCAGCCGCGCTCCGCGAAGATGGACGCGAGCGACGGCGCCACGGCATTGGCCGCGACCATCACCGTCCCCGGGAGCGGCGCGCCAGCTTCACCGAGCTGCGCAAGATAGCCCTTGTGCATGTTCCAGCGGACGGTCTTCACCGGGTTCCACAACGGCAGGCGCAGCGCCTCGATGCGGCTCAGCCAATCGGCGAACTCCTCGGGCCGCAAGTAGTAGTCCCAAGGCGAGCGGATCAGCGCCGCGTCGAAGCGTTGCCAGGGCACCGACGTATCGCTCCACACCGCTGGCGCCGCGACGATGCCGTGCGCTTGCAGAGCGTCGGCGAGCGCCCCGTCGGCGGGCATCAGCCGTGCATGTTCTTCGGAGGTGACAATCGCGAGCTGCATCCAGCCGCGACCTTCGCACGAGGCGCGCGGCGGCGTATAGCTCTCGCACGAGGCACATCATGAGCTTACCGAGCACGCACTTCGTCAACGGCAATCCCTTGGGCACCGTCCCGCCCGGCCACGCGATCCTCGACGTCGGCATGGGCTGCTTCTGGGGCGTCGAGCGCAAGTTCTGGCAGCTGCCGGGCGTCTACAGCACCTGGGTCGGCTACCAGGGCGGCACCCTCCCCAACCCCACCTACAAGCAAGTCTGCGGCGGAGACACCGGGCACGCCGAGACCGTGCGCATCGTCTACGACCCGCGGCGCATCGGCATCGACGACCTGCTCGAGGTGTTCTGGGAGAACCACGACCCCACGCAGGGCAACCGCCAAGGCAACGACATCGGCACGCAGTACCGCAGCGTCATCTTCTGGCACACCCCGGAGCAACGCGACGCGGCGCTCGCCAGCCGCGAGACCTATCAGGGGCAGCTCCGCAAAAACGGATACGGCGCCATCACCACCGAGATCACGCAGGCGCCCGAGCTCTACCCCGCCGAGGACTACCACCAGCAGTACCTGGCCAAGAACCCCGACGGCTATTGCGGCGTCGGCGGCACTGGCATCACTTGCCGTTAG
>JBDHVB010000095.1:0-19299 GCA_039809465.1 Myxococcota bacterium | reverse complement strand
TCGGGCACCAGGGCGCGGCCGGCGATGAGGTTCACGATGGCGATGTGCGCGACTTTGATCATGCGCTTCAGGATTTGATAGGTCAGCCACGAGACGCGGTAGACGACCACCATCGGCCGCTTCAAGAGCGCGGTCTGCAAGGTGGCGGTGCCCGAGCACACGACCGCGGCATCGGCGGCCGAGATGACCTCGGTTGCGTGGCCGTCGATGACCTGTGCGTCGACGCCTGCGCGCCGCACTTCCTCTTCTATCGCGCCCTTGTCGATGGTGCTCGCGACCGGAATCAACGCGCGGGCGTTCGGGATGCTTTCGCGGAGCACCCGCATCGCCTGGAGCATGATCGGCAGGTGCCGGCTCACTTCCTTGCGGCGGCTGCCGGGGAGCAGGGCGACGAGCGGGCCACTGGCGGGCGCCAAGGCGAGGGAGGCGCGCGCCTCGCCGCGATCCGGATCCTTCGGCAGCTCCTCGACGAACGGGTGCCCGACGAACTGCGCGCGCACGCCGTGCTTGGCGTAGAACTCTTGCTCGAAGGGGAGAATCACCAACATCTCGTCGACGCGCTGGCGGATGACCTCGACGCGGCTCTGACGCCACGCCCAGACCTGCGGGCTGATGTAGTAGACGACGCGGATGCCCAAGGCCTTCAGGCGCTTGGCGAGCCGGAGGTTGAAATCGGGGTGATCGATGAGCACCGCGACGTCGGGGCGGCGCTCCATGGCGGCCTTGGTGAGGGCGCTCGCGATCCCGAGCAGCCGGGGCAGGGCCCAGAGCACCTCGGTGAGCCCCGCGACGGCCATGTCTTCGGCGCGCGCCACGCAGTCGAACCCCAGCTCGCGCATGTGCTTGCCGCCGACGCCAAAGCACTGCACGTCGGGCCGCAGCGCCTTGAGCTCGCGGACCAGTGCGGCGCCGTGGTGGTCGGCCGAGGCTTCGCCGGCGACGATGAGGACCTGTGAGGCCATGGGGTGCGAGCGGCAGATAGCCTCCCGTCAGGCCCCTTGCCAAGTGGCGCCCTTGCCAATAACTGCTAAGGCCGTGGAAGTTCCGACCATCGAAGACGTGCGCGCGGCAGCCAAGCGCATCGCCCCCTACGCCCATCGCACTCCAGTCCTGACCAGCGCCACCCTCGACCGCATGACCGGGGCGCACCTCTTCTTCAAATGCGAGTCGTTCCAGCGCGTTGGCGCCTTCAAGTTCCGTGGCGCGGCCAACGCGGTCCTGGCGCTCGACGACGCCCAGGCGAAGAACGGCGTCGCGACGCACTCCTCCGGTAACCACGCCCAGGCGCTGTCGCTCGCGGCATGGATGCGCGGCATCCCGTCGTACGTGGTGATGCCGAACAACTCGCCGGAGGTGAAACAGGCGGCGGTCCGTGAGTACGGCGGCAAGATCGTCCACTGCAAGCCGACCCTGAAGGATCGCGAGGAGACCCTGCAGCGCGTGGTCGCCGAGACCGGCGCGCACTTCATCCACGCCTACGACGACCCGCGCGTCATCGCCGGCCAGGGGACGGTCGCCCTGGAGCTCTTGGATGAGCACCCCGACCTCGATGTCATCATCGTGCCGGTCGGCGGCGGCGGTTTGATCTCGGGCAGCGGCATCGTGGCGCGCGCCCATTCCCCGCTGCTCAAGGTCGTCGGCGCCGAGCCCGAGGGCGCCGACGATGCTTTCCGCTCTGTCCGCGATAACGTTCTTTATGGCTCGAAGGACCCGAAGACCATCGCCGACGGTCTGCTCACCGCGCTCTCCGAGCGCACCTTCGCGCTCATTCGCCAGGGCGTCTCGAAGATCGTCCTCGTGGATGACCAGCTCATCGTCTATGCGCTGCGCACCATGTTCACGCGCATGAAGCTGGTGGTCGAGCCCTCGGGCGCGGTGGCGCTCGCGGCCATGCTCTCGGGCAAGCTCACCGAGCTGGGCGGCCGCAAGGTCGGCCTCATCATCTCGGGTGGCAACATCGACCCGCTGGCGCTCGCTCATCTCATCGAAGCATGAGTGAAAGTGTCGACCCTCCGCGGGTAGATCTCTGGAAGACTCCGTTTTTGCGTTCGTTCGTGTGCGGACGCGTGACGTCGGTCATCGGCACGCAGATCATCACGATCAGCGCGCAGTGGCAGCTCTACGACATCACCCACGACCCGTGGTCGCTCGCGGTCGTCGGCCTGGTCGAGCTCGCGCCGGCGCTCATGTTCTTCCTGCCGGCGGGGTACGTATCGGATCACTTTCCGCGTCGTAGTGTCGCCATGAGCACCAATGTCTTGCTCGCGTTCGCGGCGGCGGGGCTCGCGGCGGTGGCGTATCTGCACCTGCCCATCACCTATATCTACATGCTGCTGTTCGTGATTGGCGTGGCGCGCTCCTTTGGGGCGCCGTCGATCGGTACCATCATTCCGCAGCTCTTGAAGCCCGAGCAGCTGCCGGGCGCCACGGCGTGGATGTCGTCGAGCTACGAGCTCGCGGCGATCAGCGGCCCCGCGATTGGTGGCTTCCTCATCGCGGTCTCGCCGACCTTGGCGTTCAGCGTCGCGGCGGTGGGACCGCTCGTGTTCGCGGCCATCCTGTTCATGTTCCCGTCGCTCCCTTCGAAGCACGATCAGCAGCGCGGCTTCTCGGAGCTGCTCGTGGGCATGCGCTTCATCAAGCGCAACCCGCTGTTCTTGTCCGCGATTACGCTCGATCTCTTCGTGGTGCTCTTCGGGGGCGCCGTCGCCCTCTTGCCGGTCTTCGCGAGCGACATCTTGAAGGTCGGACCAGCGGGGCTAGGGTGCTTGCGCGCGGCGCCGGCGCTCGGCGCGTTGACGATGGCGCTGGTGCTCACCCGCATCAGGCCCTGGGCGCGTCCTGGCTATGTCCTCTACATCGCGGTCATCGGGTTTGCCTTGGCGAACATCGGCTTCGCGCTGTCGACGAGCTTCGCCCTCTCGTTGGTGATGCTCTACATGAGCGGGCTGTGCGACGAGGTGAGCGTGGTGGTGCGCTCGACCGTCGAGCAGCTCACGACGCCCGACCATCTGCGCGGGCGGGTCTCCGCGGTGAACCAGGTGTTCATTGGGTTTTCCAATGAGCTTGGCGCGTTCGAGAGCGGCTCCGCGGCCCGTTTGTTCGGCCCGGTCTGGGGCACGGTCGGCGGCGGGGTGATCTCGATCGTGGTCGTCGGCGTGGTCGCGCTGCTCTGGCCGGAGCTGCGCCGCATCGGCCCCCTCCATACTCTCAGGCCTTTGGAGCTCCCTCCAGAAGAGCGCAGCACCCAAGCGACTGCCTGAGCCGCTGTTGCGTACGGCGTTGAGGCAGCTTGTCAGGGTCGATGACGCAACCGCCATCGGGGCTCTCCGATAACCCCGGCCTCCCCACTTTTTTTCGGCACCTATCGGAGATCTCTCTCATGGCTTCCATCTCGGGCATTTCGGGCAATCGTCCTCTCCTCAACCTCACCCAGAATTCGCAGGCCGCGGCGACCCGTCCAGGGCGTGACCCCTCCGGTAAGCCGCTCGCCGATGGCGACGTCTACGAGCCGAAGCGCACCGAGGCTGGCGAGAAGATCAACACCGCGGACGGCATCAGCGAGGCCGAGGCCATGGCGCTCGTCGAGCTCGCGACCGAGGACGCGGCCAAGTTCATGCAGCTGCTCGACGCCGACTCGGCGAACGGCACCCCGATCAACTTCCGCATCGAGAAGCCCTTCGAGGGCGTCGGCACCGCTTACGCGGACTTTACCGCGCGCGACGGCAACGTCCTCATCGAGTGCGGCATCAGCGTCAGCTCGGAGACCGTGAAAGAGGCGCTCAAGGAGTACCTCGCGCCCGCCGACAAGCAGAACGGCGAGCCCGTCATCGGCAAGCTCACCGTCACCGGTAAGGTGAACGAAGCCGGCGAGATCACCAACGTGAAGGCCGAGGCCTCCGTCGGCAACCTTCCGAAGTTCTCGATGGACAAGATGGGCGAGTTCGAGAAGACCGTCGCCAGCATCCTCGAGCAGCTCCCCACCGGCCAGACGATCACCGACGACATGAAGAAGGAGATCGGCGAGCGCATGCAGAGCGCCTTGAAGCGCAGCTCGAGCTTCGGTCTCGAGCTCATCAAGGAGCTCATCGAGAGCGGCCGCGTCTTCAAGGTCGACATCTCGAGCGAGAACAGCAAGAGCCACGCGCACTTGAAGGGCGGCAAGAACGCGCTCGATATCCGCATCGATCACGCGCTCGACGAGGCCTCGAAGGGTTACCCGCGCGTCGACGGTCAGACCAAGCTCGGCCTCGACGCCGAGGACAAGGACACGCTGGATCTCGGCAAGCCGCGCATCTTCACCACCGAGAACCTGTTGGTCAGCTTCGAGGGCAACAAGCCCGCGCTGTTCCGCGTCGAGAAGGACGGCACCGGCACGCCGCTGAACGACGTCTTTGGTCAGATCATCTTCGGTCTGCCCTACCTCATGGCGATGCTGTCCAAGAAGAGCGTGTTCTAAGCTCCTTCGCTGATCACGTGCTCATGGGTCGCGCTCGAACGCGGCTCATGAGCACGAGGTCTCTGCCGTTCGACGTCTCGACCCCGCCGCGCACGAAGCCGGCTTTCTCGTAGAGCGAGATCGCCACCGTGTTGTCCGCGAAAACGCCAAGCTCGATGCGCTCGAAGCGCGAGCGCACGATGAGCTCGTCCAAGAGCTTTCGGCCGAGCCCCTTGCCGCGATAGTCGGGCAACAGACCCATCCCGAGCACGCCGATGGCCGTGTCGCTCGCGTGGGGGCGCAGGTCCGCCCAGCCGACCACGCGCTTGCCGTCCAAGGCCACGAGCTGCGGGCAGCCGTGGCGCGCGAGCATGGCGTTGAAGGCGGCGGTGGCGACCAGGGAAGGGGCTTGGGTGAGCGCGAGGTAGCGGCCCTCGGCGACGACCGTGCGGAGCGCCCGGTGCAGCCCATTGATGTGCGCCTCGGTCGCCGGCACGACTTGGATTTCATTGACAGCGGTCACGGCCCTAACCTAACTGCGCCGCATGCAACAGGATCAAGTCCAGGGCCTCATTGTCATTGGCGTCGCCTTCTTGGTGATGCTGATGTTCGTCTACGCCCTGGTCGCCGCGCGTCGCCGCCGCCGCCGGGAGTTCGCCGAGGAAGAGCGTCGCGATGCCGTCGAGGCCCGCGAGCATCCGGAAGAAGCCGCGGCGTTGGAGCGCGCCGCCGAGCTGGCGCGGCCTGACGCTATCGCGGACGAAGAAGAGGACGAAGCCGAGGAAGAGGCGAAGGACGCGGTCGTCCAAGAGGCTGCCCTGGCCGGCGCCGCAAGCGACCGCCGTGACCTCGCGGGCGATGACGCCGCCTTGGAGCAGGGCCTGGAGCGCACCCGCAGCTCGTTCTGGGGCAAGATCACCGGCCTCTTGGGACGCGGCACCATCGACGCGGGCGTGCTCGACGGTCTCGAGGAGGCGTTGATCACCGCCGACGTCGGCGTGGGGCTCGCCTCGAAGCTGGTCGACGAGCTGCGCGCCGATTGGAAGGCGAAGCGCATCGATGGCCCAGCCGCCGTGCGTGCCGCCTTGAAGTCGCGCGTCGAGCAGGCGCTGGGTGTCGATGAGCCCGTGCAAGACCCGCTGGCTCTAGGTGGCGTGAAGCCGCGCATCATCTTGTTCGTCGGCGTGAACGGGGTCGGCAAGACGACGACCATCGGCAAGATCGCCGCGAAGCTCCGCGGGCGCGGCGCCAACGTGGTCCTCGCCGCCGGCGATACCTTCCGCGCCGCCGCGGCCGAGCAGCTCGCCATCTGGGCCGACCGCACCGGCGCCAAGATCGTCCGGGGCAACGAAGGCGCCGACCCCGCGAGCGTCATGTTCAACGCGCTCGAGCACGCCAAGGCGCACGACGCCGACGTGGTGCTCTGCGACACCGCCGGCCGCCTGCACACCAAGACCGAGCTCATGGACGAGATCAAAAAGGTGAAGCGCGCCTGCAGCAAGGCGCGTGACGGCGCCCCCGACGAGACCTGGCTGGTCGTCGACTCCACCACGGGCCAGAACGCGCTTCAGCAGGCCAAGGAGTTCAATCAGGTCCTGGGGCTCACCGGCGTCATCCTCACCAAGCTCGACGGTACGGCGAAGGGCGGTGTGGTCATCGCCATCCGTGACGCCCTGAAGATCCCGGTGCGCTTCATCGGCGTGGGCGAAAAGGCCGAAGATCTCCGCCCGTTCGACGCCCGGCAATTCGTGGAGGCGCTCTTCAAGGGGTGACACCGGTGGGATCGCGGCGCCTTGACCGGCTAGGGTCCGCGTATTAGTCCGGGCGATCGGATGAGCAGTAACAAAGGCAACGACCGCTCGGTCGACGTGGTGATCTTGGGGCAGCGCATGACCCTCAAGGTCGACGATGACCGCGAGCGCGTGGAGCGCCTCGCTGCCTACGTGCACCGCAAAGCCGACGAGCTCACCTCGAAGACGCCATTGCCGCCGGGCAAGGCCGCCGCGCTGCTCGCCCTGAACATCGCCGACGACTACTTCCGCGCCCTGGATGAGGCGCGTGAAATGAAGAGTGAAGTCGCCGCGAAGTCGCGCGCCCTCCTGGCGGAGCTCGAGAGCTAGTGCCGCGCGCATCCGTAGCCGGGGCGTTCGCGACGTTGCGCGGTAAGCGCGCCGTGCTCATCGGCGATCTGGTGCTCGATGCTTACGTCTACGGCGAGACCGTGCGCGTGTCGCGCGAGGCGCCGGTGCTGGTCGTCCGCAAGGAGCGCACGACACACCGCTTGGGCGGAGCGGCGAACACCGCCGCGAACCTCGCCGCGCTGGGGCTTGCGACCACGATGGTGAGCGCGCTGGGCAGCGATGCCTCCGGTGACGTCACCCGCCAGATGTTGCAGGCCGCGGGCGTGTCGACCGACGCCATCATCGCGAGCGACGCCGCGACACCCGTGAAGACACGCATCCTCGCCGGCGCCTTCGGAACCACGCGCCAGCAAGTGCTGCGCATCGACGACGAGCCCGAGCCCGTCGGCGCCGCCGTGCAAGAGCGCTTGGCCGAGCAGCTGCGCAAGCAGGCCGCGCACGCCGACGTCGTCGTGGTGAGCGACTACGGCATGGGCGTCGTCACCGGCGCCGTGGTCGACGCCGTGCGTGAGCTCATCGCGCGTGGCGCGACCGTCACCGTCGATTCGCGCTACCAGGCGTCCGCTTTCGCGGGCGCGACGGCGTTCATGCCGAACGTCCCGGAGGCCGAGGCTCTGGCTGGCTTCGCGTTGACCGGCAAGGACAGCATCAACCGCGCCGGCTCCGAGATCCTCCAGCGCTTGAAGTGCGAAGCCGTGCTGCTCACCCAGGGGCGTGGCGGCATGAGCCTTTACCGTAGCGGCATGGCCACCGCGCACGTCGACATCGTCGGCGAAGGCGAGGTCACCGACGTCACGGGCGCGGGCGACACGGTCACCGCGACCTTCAGCGCCGCGCTCGCCGGCGGCATCGGCATGACCAACGGCATGAAGCTCGCGAACGTCGCGGCCGGCATCGTGGTCACGCGTCTCGGCACCGCGACCGCCACCCCCGAGGAGATCATTACCGCCGCGGACCGCGCCGGCGTCGAGCTCGAGCCATGGGACGTATCGTCGACCTAGAGCAGCTGGTCCGCGAGACCGCGCAAGCACGCGGCCGCGGCCAACGCATCGTGCTCACCAACGGTGCGTTCGATCTCTTGCACGTGGGGCACCTGCGCTATCTCGAGCACGCCAAGAGCTTCGGCGACGTGCTGGTCGTGGCCGTGAACAGCGATGCCTCGGTCCGCCGTGCCAAGGGGCCGTCGCGGCCGATGGTGAAGGACAGCGAGCGCGCCGAGCTGGTCGCGGCGCTACGCTGCGTCGATTGGGTGACCATCTTCGAGGACGACACCGTCGTGCCGATCATCCGCGCCGTGAAGCCCGACGTGCACGCCAAGGGCACCGACTACACCGAGGAGACCGTGCCGGAGCGTGACGAGGTCATCCGCAATGGCGGAGTCGTGCGCATCGCGGGTGACCCGAAGGATCACTCGACGACGGCGGTGGTGCAGGCCCTCAAGCCTTCGACGTGAGTGGGATGACGCGGCCGCCAGCCCAGCTCGTCGCTCGCGCGCTTGGTGGACACGCGCTTGCCTAGGCCATAGCCAGAGTCGCGGAAGGTGAGCTCGGGGACCCCCGCGATCCTGCACGCCTCGCCATAGAAGTCCTCGCGGGTGACCGGCGCGTGCGCCACGTTGAACGGACCCTCGCCGTGCGCGAGCGCGAGGATGACCGCCCGCGCCGCGTCCTCGACGTGCACCCAGCTCATCCAGGCGAGCTGATTGCCCATGGCGGAGCGTTTGCGCCGCTCCTCGTTCTTCATCCAGGCGACGGGCGAGCGGCCCGGACCATATAGACCGCCACAGCGGACAACGGCGGTATGGGGACGCGACCACAGGACCTTCTCGGTGGTGGCGATGATGCCGGTGGTGTGGCTGGTCTCGTCGACCCAGTCGCCGTCGTCGGCGTCGTACACGCCGGTGCTCGAGACCACGACGAGCGGACCGCTGGTGGCTTGCGCGACACCCAGCAGGCCGTCACGAAACGCCACGGTCTGGCCCTCGTCACCCGGCGCGACCGCGTAGACGATCATGTCGGCGTCCGAGAGCGACCGGGTAAGCACGGTTTGCCGGGTATTGTTCGTGAGCAGGAGAGGGCGGTGCTCGACCCCGAGCGCGGTGAGCGCGTCGGCCCCCGATGCGTTGCGCGTGGTGCCGGTCACGCGCGCGCCGGCGGCTTTGAGCTGACGCGCGATGACGCGGCCCAGGTAGCCGGCACCCACGATGACGACGTGCTGTCCTTGAAGATTCGCATCGCTGGCCGTCGTCGTTGTATTAGAATCTGGCATGGCGGTGCGCTCCGGAGTTCCTATCGTCGTTTCCGCGCCGAGCGGCGGTGGCAAGACCACGCTTTGCCGGCGGGTCATCAATGAGCTTGGCGGCGCCGTGTTCAGCGTGTCGCACACGACCCGGCCGATGCGCGGCAACGAGCGCGACGGCGTCGATTACCACTTCGTCGACGACAAGACGTTCGACGAGCTGGTCGCCAAAGGAGCGTTTCTCGAGTGGGCGCATGTCCACGGCAACCGTTATGGTACCACTCGTGACGCGGTTACCGCCCATTTGAACAACGGCGTCGACGTTTTCTTCGACATCGACGTGCAGGGCGGCCGGCAGATCGCCGAGCGCATGCCGGGCGCGGTGCTGGTGTTCGTGCTGCCGCCCAACATCGAGGTGCTCGAGCGCCGCTTGCGGGCGCGGGCCACCGACGTCGAGGCGCAGATCCAGCGGCGCCTCGCGGCGACCAGGAGCGAGATCGAGTCCGCGATCTTCTATACGTACTGGCTGGTGAACGACGATCTCGATCATGCGACGCGCGAGATGTGCGCCATCATCATGGCCGAGCGCATCCGCCGTAACGACAAGATGGCGCTCACGCAGGCGCTGACAAGGGGCGGCGGGTGACGGGGCTCGCGGCGGGCGTTTATCTCCTGGTCCTGGGCTCGCTGTCGCCGCAACCGACGTCGCCGGCGCAGCCCACGTCGAAGCCCGCCGAGAGCAAAGGGAGCGACGCGGACGACGTCGCGCCCATGAGCGATGACGAGCTCTCGGCGCTGTCGGTGTCGCTCGAGGATGCCATCGAGGTCGAGCCCATCGAGGTCAAGGCGTCGCCCTCCGTCGCGCAAGCGCCGTCGGCCGCGACTGACAGCGCGCCGCTCGGCCCGGCACGCGCGAGCGACCGGTCGGTGCACGAGACGTTTCCGCCATCGCGGAGCCCAGCGAAGGACACCGCCTGTGACCCCGTGGGCTTGCCCGCGACCAGCGCGCTCGCGCCCCACTTGCTCGCGCCGCGCTGGGAGCCAGGCGCCGCGTTGCTCGGTGGCTTCGTCGGCTTTGGCACGGGTTTCTTCTACGCGGGCGCGCCGCGGCGTGGCGTCGTCATGGGCATCGCCGACACGTTGCTCCTGGGGGGCTTGGCCGGCAGCGTCTGGGCGTTGAACGAGCACGTGGTGCGCGAGGATCGCCGCACCGGGTTGTCGCTGGCGCGGGATGAGCGGGCGCGCGATGGCACCGAGTCGACGCTCTACGCCTTGTCGTGGGGCCTGGGGATCGCGGCTGGGTTGTCGCGCATCTATCAGGCGGTCGATGGCTACCGGGCCGCGGTGCGCACCAACGCCGAGATCGCGAACACCAGCGTCGTGCCCTTGGCGGCGCTGTCGCCGACACCGGGTGGTGGCGCGGTGGTCCTAGCCTGGACTTGGTAGGCGGCTTTGCAGCGCGAGGCTCACGGTTTCGCGCAGGCTCGCGTGCTGGCTGGCGTCGCCCGCGAAGGCCCAGCTCACCGCCTGGGCATCGTGGGAGCGGGCGTGGCTCACGTTGTGGCAGGGGTGGGTCGCCTGCAGGGAGACGGCCGCGGCCTTCGCTCCGGCATAGCGGACGAGCGCGTCGGCGATGTCCTGCGTGGCGCGCTCCTGCAGCACCAGGCGCGAGGTCATGAGCTGCACGAGCTCGGAGATGGTGCCGAACCCAAGGACCTGGGCGCCAGGCAGATAGGCGACGTGGGCCCGGCCAAAGGCAACCGTGAGGTGGTGCGGGCAGACCAGGTGCACGCCCATGTCGACGACGGCGATGGGCTGGGCGTTGCCGTTGGTTCCGTCGTTGCTGGCGTCCGTGGGGGCGAGGCCGCTGCCGAGCAGCTGCTCGAGGTCGGCTTGGGGACGCACCAAGTGCTCGGTCCAGAGCTCGGCGACACGCTCCGGAGTGCGCTGGAGATCGCCCGTCGCGGCGTAGCCCAAGGCGTCCAGCAGCTCTCGCGTCAAGCGTTTGATGGTCTCGGCGCGTGGATCGGGAGGCTTGCTCGACATGACTTCAAAGCCTTGCCCGATGCGCGGCGGTTGTCCAGTATGCGCGTCCCCCCGAGGATCGTGCATTTGCGGCTGAATGGCGTAACCAGACTGGTCATGGGCGTGGCGCAAAAGGCGCGCGCGGTCCAACAAGCTCTCGTGAGGCCGATCCGCCTGACGCTCGAAGGCCTCACCACCCCGGTCGAAGTGCTCACCGATGACTATGGCGTCGCGCATCTCTACGCCGCCAACAGCTACGATCTCTTCCTGGCGCAGGGCTACGTCACCGCCCGCGACCGTCTGTTCCAGATGGACTTCACGCGGCACGTGGCGCGCGGCCGGCTCGCCGAGCTGGTGGGCGAGAAGCCGGTCCCGTGGCGTGACATGACCGTGCAGATGCGCGGCTTCGATACGCTGGACGCCGATGTACTATTGCGGAGCATCGGCATCACCGAGGCGGCGGAAGCCTCGTTGCCCCTTCACTCGGCGGACACGCGCGCCATGCTCGAGGCCTATGCCGCCGGCGTGAATGCGTACATCGCCACGGGCGAGCGCACCCTCGAGCACAAGCTCCTCAACGCCTCGGTCGCGCCTTGGACACCGGTCGACAGCATCCTCATGTTCAAGGCGATTGGCCTCGAGCTGTCGCCCGCGTGGCGCTCCGCGTTGTTCGGCGCCATGCTGCTGGAGGCCGGCGTGCCCGAGGACGTCGCGCGCTGCATCTGGCCGTCGTATCCTCTGTCGGGCTCGAGCATCGTCCGTGATAGCGGTGTCACCGCCGCGCGTGAGATCTTGGCGGCGCAGGATGCCACCCGCGAGCTCACCGGCATGGGCAATCTCCCAGGCCTCGGCAGCAACTGCGTCGCCGTCGCCGGCTCGCACAGCGCCACGGGCGAGGCCATGCTCGCGAACGACACGCACCTCGTCATGCAGGCACCGAGCCGCTGGCACGAGATCGCCTTGCACGGGCCGCGGGGCTTCGAGCTGCAAGGCTTCGCGCTCGCTGGGCTGCCGGGCGTGGCCATCGGCCGTACGCCGCACCATGCTTGGGGCATCACCGCCGCGCTCACGCAGGATCTCGACATTTACGTCGAGAAGATCCACCCGCGCTCGTCCGACCGCTACCTCACGCCCGACGGCTGGCAAGAGCTCGAGCAGCGCCAAGAGGTCTTCCACATCAAGGGGAAGCCATCGGTCACCCGTACGCTGTCGCGGACACGCCACGGCCCGCTCATCGACGTCGCGACCCGACCGATGGCGACGCGCCGTGAGCGCTACGCCATGGCTTGGGCCGGGCTCGCCCCGACCCGTGACTTCGAGGGCCTGGTGCGCTCGTGGAGCGCGACCAGCTTCGCGTCCTTCCGCGCCGCGCTCGTCGACATCGGCTCGTGTCCGTTCAACATCAGCTACGCCGACCGCGATGGGCACATCGGCTATGTGATGACCGGCACCATCCCCAAGCGCCGCGTGGGCTCGCCGACGCGGCCGCTCGAAGGTTGGACGGGGGAGTGGGATTGGCAGGGCATGGTGCCGTTCGCGCATCATCCCTACGTGGCCGATCCGCCGTGCGGCTTCATCGTCACCGCCAATCAGCGCGTCGCGGGCGCGAGCTATCCCTACGAGCTGGGTGGGGTGTTCGAGCCCAGCGAGCGCGCCGACCGCCTCACCCAGATGATGACGGCGCTCGGCCGCAAGGTGACCTTCGACGACCTCGTCGCCTCGCAGCTCGACACTTGCTCGCTCATGGGCCGCGCGACGCGTGATGCGTACATCGGCATCGCCGGCGGCGTCGCCATGCTGGCGGCGCAGGTCATGCACGGCCAGGCCGCCGCGCACGCCTGGGCCACGTGGGACGGTGAAGCGCGCCGTGACTCGGTGGGCGCCACTATCGCGTACATGACGATGTTCGAGGTCGGCCGCGCGGTCGTGGCCACTTTAGCGGACGATGACGTGGCGCAAGGGCTGCTCGAGCAGCCGAGCTTCACGCATCTGCCGCTCAGGCGCTTCCCCAAGATGCGGCAGCGCCTGGCTCAGCTCGACGTCGACCTCGCGGCCATCACGCGCGACGCCTTCATGCGCACCGTCACCCGCCTCACCAAGGAGCTGGGCGACGACGTCGCGACGTGGACCTGGGGCCGTCTGCACACGCTCACGCTGCGCCACCCGTTCCACTACACTACGGGGCTCGGCGCGATGTTCTCGATTGGCCCCGAGCCTTCCGACGGCTGCACCGACACCGTCAATCGCGGTGACGTGTACTCCTCCTCGCTCGAGCACCGCGCGGGCGCCGCCATGCGCATGGTGGTGAACGCCAGGAACCTCTCGCAAGCCGCGACCATTCTCCCGGGAGGGCAGAGTGGTGACCGACTCTCAGTCCACTATGATGATCAGTTCGCCGATTTTCTCGCGGGTCGTTTGAAGCCAGCCCCCTTCGACGAGCCCTTGGGTCCGCCCGCCCAGCGCGAGAGCTTCTGGCCGAAAGGCAGCAATGTCACGTGACTTCGAGGCCGCAAGCGGCCGCATCTCGGGCGTCGATGAGCTCATCGCCACCTTCCGTGAAGGCGAGAAGCCGCGCGATCAGTTCCGCATCGGCGCCGAGTACGAAAAGCTCCCGTACTGGCTGCGTGATGGCGGCCCGGTCCCCTACGACGGCGGCATCGGCGCGCTCTTGGTGGCGCTGCAGCGTTACGGCTGGAAGCCCACGGGTGGCGAGCCGCTGGTGGCGCTCGAGCGTGATGGCGCGAGCGTGTCTCTCGAGCCGGGCGGTCAGTTCGAGCTCTCGGGCGCGACGCTGCGGACGATGCACGAGGTCGCCGCCGAGCTCGAGCGTCACAAGGCCGAGCTGATCGAGGTCGGCCGGGAGCTGGGTATCGGCTTCTCCACTTGGGGCTTTCGTCCGTTCGAGCGGACGACCGACATGCCGTGGATGCCCAAGGACCGCTATCGCATCATGCGCGACCACCTGGGGGCGCGTGGCAGCGGCGGCCACGAGATGATGCTGCTGTCGGCGACCGTGCAGGGGAACTTCGACTTCTCCTCCGAAGCCGACATGGCGCGGAAGATGCGCGCGGCCATGGGCGTCTCGCCGGTCGTCGCTGCCATCTTCGCCAACTCACCCTTCGAGAGCGGCGCCTGGGGCGGACGCCGTACGCGCCGTTACGCGATGTGGCGCAACGTCGACCGTGACCGCACGGGTTTGCTGCCGTTCGTTTTCGCGGACGACTTCGGCTACCGCGACTACCTCGAGTGGGCGCTCGACGTGCCGATGTTCTTCTTGCGGCGCGAGGGCCGATACTTGCCGGTCGAAGGCCTCACGTTCCGCCAGTACATGGAGCGCGGCTGGAACGGCGAGCACGCCAACATGACCGACTTCGAGAACCACATCTCGGCGTTGTTCCCGGAGGTGCGCTTGAAGCGCTTCGTGGAGGTCCGCTGTGGCGACTCGGTGCCGGCCCCCTTGGCCCTGGCGATGATCGCCTTGTGGAAGGGTCTGCTCTACGACGACGAGGCCCTGGCGGCGGTGACCGCGTTGATGGCGCCGTTCAGCATGCCGGAGCGTGAGGCCATGCAGATCGCGGCGGCCCAGGACGGTCTACGCGGCCGGGCTCCGACCTTCGACCTCGGGGAGCTCGCCGAAGAGGTCGTTCGCCTGGCCACCGCCGGGTTGCGGAGGGCGGGCGCCAAGGACGCGCAAGACCGCGACGAAGCTCACTTTTTGGCGCCTTTGGGCCCCATGATCGCCTCCCGGACCACCCGCGCCGATCTGGCCATCGCGACGTATGGCTCAGGACCTTGGGACCAGCAAACCAAGCTCCGGATCCTGGGGGACGGCGCCTACGGCGCGGAGCCGTGAGCTTGGAGCGCTCGCCTGGGTGGATCGCGCCGCGTACGTGGAGTGACCCGCTTGGAGGCTCGGAAGGCACGGTTGCGATTGTGCTTTCGCGGGTCTGTCGCCTATTTTAGAGAGGTGGAGAACTTAAGACCGCCAATCATCATCGAGACCGAAGAGGCGTTGGCGGCCTGGGCAAAGCAGTGTGAAGGCGCGAAGCTCGTCGCGGTCGACACCGAGAGCGACTCGTTCCACCACTACCGCGAGAAGGTCTGCCTGGTGCAGATGACCGTCGGCGACACCGACGCCATCATCGACCCACTGGCCACCAAGACGCTCGAGCCGCTCCGCGACATGCTGGAGGACCCCAGCGTCATCAAGGTCTTCCACGACGCGGTTTACGATCTCATCTGTCTGCGCCGCGACTTCGATCTGCACTTGCGCGGCTTGTTCGACACCATGGTCGCGTCGCGTTTGTTGGGGAAGCGCAACTTCGGTCTCGCCGCGGTGCTCGACGAGCACTTCGGCTTCAAGGCCGACAAGCGCATGCAGCGCTCCGACTGGGCGCGCCGTCCGCTCTCCGACGAGCAACTGCAATACGCGCGCTTCGACACGCACTTCTTGCCGAGCCTGACGACGCTATTGCAGGCAGAGCTCGAGACCGCCGACCGCTGGTTGTGGGCACGTGAGGAATTCACGCGCCTGCCCGACGTCGCCGCCCGCATCACGCCGCGCATCGCTGGCGAAGACCCCGATGGCTTCTGGCGCATCAAGGGCATCCGTGGGCTGTCCCCCGAGGTGCTGGGCCGCGTGCAGGCGCTCTACATGGCGCGCGAGCGGATTGCCGAGCGTCTCGACCGTCCCGCCTTCAAGGTGTTCGGGGACCATGTGTTGGTCGAGCTCGCGTCGAAGCCTCCGAGCGGCGAGAGCTTGCGGCCGCGTCCAGGGCTGCGCCGCGCGGGTGTCGATCGCTTCGGTAAGGAGATCGCCAACGCTTTAGCGGGCGCGAAACCCGTCCACGGCAAGGCGCCGAGCGGATCAGTGCGCCGCCGCCGCTCGGGGCGCTTCCTCGATCCGGACGCGCGCGCCCGCTACGAAGAGCTGCGCAACCTGCGCCGCGAGATTGCCACGGGCATTGGCCTCGAGCCCGAGGTGGCGCTCGGCAACGCCGTGCTCGAAGAGCTGGCCCGCAAGCCGCGCGTCGACAAGCGCGACCTCGAAGATCATCCCGAGCTCGTGGGTTGGCGCTCGGAGCTCTTCGTCGAGCCCATCTACGGCTTGTTGACTGCATCGGCGGGCGGCTCCGAGTCGCGCGCCAGTTCCGAGCGGGGCGACACCACCCGCTTGCGGCGTGCCTCCGACCGTTGATGCGTCTTCGATCTGGCGCCCTCACGTCCGCGTTGCTGCTCCTCGTGTCGTGCGGCTCGAAACAGGAGCCGTCGCCCGTCATCGCGGACGTCGCCCAGCCGGCTCCACCAACCCCCCAGCCGGTCGAGCCCGAGACACGCGCGCCGGCGACGAGCGCCATCGCGCCGCCCGAGAAGCTGCCGATCGCGGTCGAGGAGACGCTCACCTTGGCGTCGGGCGCGACGTTCCGCGTGCCGGTCGGTTGGACGATGGACACCGCCAATGCGTTCCTCGTGTTGGAGTCGCCCGAGCACGACATCCGGCTGGCGGTTGGTGACGTGCAAGGCGCGAGCAGCGCCGACGACGCGGTGATGAAGGTCTGGCACGCCTTCGACCCCAACTGGTCGCGCCCGCTGCGCCTCGCGCAAGAGCGTCCGCCGCGCAAAGGCTGGGACGAGCGCAAGGTCTTCTCGTACGAAGTGTCGCCCAACGAGAAGCGCGTGGTGACCGCTATCGCGTTGCGCCGCGCCCAGCAGTGGACCGTGTTCGCGATGGACGGCGACATGGGCGGCTTCGAGCGGCGGGCTGGGCAGATCCAGCTCGTGGGCGACAGCCTGCGGCCCGCCGGCTACTCGCGTGAGTCGTTCGCCGGCAAGACCGCGCACGCGCTCGACGCCGACGCGGTCGCGAAGATCACCACGGTCATCGACGAGGCGCGCCTCGCTGCGGACGTACCGGGTGTCGCTTTGGCGTTGGTGCAGGACGGCAAGGTGGTCTACGCGGGCGGGTTGGGCGTGCGCTCGCTGAACAAGAAGGCGCCGGTCAACGACCACACGCTCTTCATGATCGCCTCGAACACGAAGGCGCTGACGACCTTCATGCTGGCGAAGCTGGTCGACGAGGGCCGCTTCGGCTGGGACACGCCGGTCACGCAGCTGTCGTCGCGCTTCGCGTTGGGCTCGCCCGAGATCACCAAGCAAGTGCTGGTGAAGCACCTGGTGTGCGCGTGCACGGGTTTGCCGCGGCAGGACCTCGAGTGGCTGCTGGAGTTCGACAAGCAGACGCCCGGCGGCGTGATGAAGCTCTTGTCGACGATGCAGCCCACGTCGCGCTTCGGTGAGGTCTTCCAATACTCGAACCTCATGGCCGCGGCGGCGGGGTACGTCGCGGGCTCGGTCGTCTTTCCGCGCAGCGAGATGGGCGCGGCGTACGACAGGCTGATGCAGTCACGCGTGTTTGCGCCGCTCGGCATGCGCGAGACGACCTTCGACTTCACCCGCGCCCTCGCCGCGAACCACGCGACGCCGCACGGCACCGACATCGAGGGCCGCGTGCAGAGCGCCGCGCTGGATCTCGACTACGCCATCGAAGCCGCCCGTCCCGCTGGCGGCGCCTGGTCGAACGTCAGCGATCTCGCCAAGTACATCATCGTCGAGCTCGCGAAGGGCAAGCTCCCCGACGGCAAGCAGCACATCAGCGAAGCCAACGTGCTGGCGCGTCAGGTCCCGCAGATCGAAGTAGGGGAGGACTTGACGTACGGCATGGGGCTGTTTGTCGACCAGCAGTACGGCACGCCCATTGTCCGCCATGGCGGAGACCTCATCGGCTACCACAGCGACATGTTCTGGCTCCCCGAGCACGGCGTCGGTGGTGTGATTCTCACCAACGCCGACAACGGCGTCCTGCTCCGCCGCGCCTTCATCCGCCGCACCTTGGAGGTGCTCTTCGACGGGCGCCCCGAGGCCTCCGAGGACGTTTTGACGGCCATCAACCAGCTCAAGGAGCGCCTCGCCAAGGAACGTCAACGCGTGACCTTGCCGCCGAACCCCGACGAGGTCGCCAAGCTCGCGAGCCGCTACGCTTCCCCGGAGCTCGGTCACATCACCGTCATCAAAGGCAAGAAGGGTGTGGTCTTCGACTTCGGCGAGTTCCATTCCGCCGTAGCGAGTCGCATGAACGACGACGGCTCGTTGTCCTTCATCACCATCGATCCCGGACAAGACGGCTTCGAGCTCGTCATGGCGGAGAAGGGCGGCAAGCGCGCGTTGATCATGCGCGACGCCCAGCACGAGTACGTGTTCACCGAGCGCTGACATCGTGTCGGCGTTGGCGCGTGGTACCGCGCCGTGCCGCGCTCCGAAAACTGTCAGACCCATCTGCGATAACGGATGCATGATGACCAACGAACGACTCGAGGATCGTGCGTTGAGCATCTTGGGCGGCGAGGTCGAGAAGACGGTCGAAGTGCTCGAGGTCCTCAACGCGATGTACAAGGGAAAGGTCTGGCTCGACCGGGGCTACAGATCGTTTCACTGCTACTGCGTCGAAGCCCTGCGCATGAGCGAAGACTCTGCCGCGCGCCGCCTGCACGTCGCCGAGCTGCTCGAACGCTATCCAAAGCTGCTGCGGCCGCTGCTGCTCGAGCGACGCGTGCACATCAGCGGCATGGCGCTCCTGCACTCCATCATCACGGACGACAACGCCGAGCGCCTCATCACCGAGGCCGCCGGCAAGTCACGCCGCCACATCGAGGAGATGCGCGCGCGCGAGCGGCCCAAGTCGGACATCTCCACCGGCATGCGCCGCCAACCCGTGCTCTACTACGAGCCGCGACCTCGCTCGGCCGTCGAGGAGCCCAAGCACTTCCCGATCGAGAGAAGGTCTCCCGGCCGCAGCGTATACCGCACCATGCTCTCCGACACGACGCGCGCCACCTACGAGCGCGTGAAGGACCTGTCCGGCAAGAACGACGAAGATCTCTTCGCGGACATGGTGGAAGTCTACGAAGCCGACCTCCTACGGCGAAAGCACGCCCAAGTCAGAAAGCCCCGCAAGACCACGCCAACAAAGCCCATCACCTCCGCTTCAACCCCAGCCAAAGCACAGCGCGGCGAACGCTACATCCCAGCGCGCGTGAAGCGCGCGGTGTGGCTCCGCGATCACGGTCAATGCCAATTCCGCGGCAACGACGGAACACTCTGCGGCTCCCGCCGCGACCTCGAATACCACCACGTCACCCCCGCTGCCGCCGGCGGCGAAGCCACCATCGCAAACATCTCTCTCCGCTGCCGCGCTCACAACCTCTACCAAGCCGAGCTCGACTTCGGCCGCACCTTCATCGCCACCATCGTCACCGCCAAGAAACGCAAACCCCACCCCCACCGCCCCGCAACCCCCCAACTCTCGCTCCCCACACCCTCCCTCTCACCCCCAAGCGAAGCCCGCGACCCCCAAACCACCTCCCGCCCCCACCCAGCACCGCCCCCTCATCCACCACCCAC
>JBDHVB010000094.1:0-19408 GCA_039809465.1 Myxococcota bacterium | reverse complement strand
CCGACGACGAGCTCCTCGAAGCCGCGCGCGGTGGCGGCCTGCAGACTCTCGATGGCGTCGCCGTCCAGGTGCGGCGTCTGCTCGACACCGACACCGCGCGTGCCAAGGTGCGTGACTTTTTCCGCTATTACGCACATCTCGGCAACACGCCCGATCCGCTGCCAGCGAGCGCCGCGCGCGTCGGTATCGGCGACGTCAGGGGGCTCGGCGATCAGATGCGCGAGGAGGCCTACGACTACTTCGACAGCATCTTCTGGGGCGGCGGCACCTTCGCGGATCTCATGACCTCGACCGCGGCGTTCCCGCGCACGCCCGAGCTCGCGAAGATCTTCGGCACCGAGCCCATCTCCGCGGCGCGTCCCGTGGCGAACGCGCCCAACCACGTCGGGCTCCTGCACCGCCCCGTGCTCATCGCCTCGCCCACCAAGCGCACCAGCCCGATCGTCCGCGGCGCGCACCTGCGTAAGCTCTTCCTGTGCGAGTCGCTCGGCATGCCGCCGACCGAGGACGTCATGGAGCGTCAGGCGCAGGTCGGCGACCTCGACGACATGAGCAACCGCGAGCGCGTGACGACGCTCACCAACGCGCCGAAGTGCACGGGTTGCCACACGGTCATCAACGCCACGGGCTTTGCCTTCGAGGGCTTCGACACCGTCGGCGTCCCGCGCACCCAAGAAGTCGTGCTGGACGAGAGCGGCGACGTCGAAGCCACGTGGCCCATCGACACCACCGTCGACGACGCGCACATCGACAGCGAGACCCCGCAGCCGGTCGCCGACTCACGCGCGCTCGCGCAGGTCATCGCCGAGTCCCAGGCCGGCCGCGAGTGTATCGCGCGGCGCCTCTTCGAGTACTACCGCGCCGACGTGACCACGAAAGCGGACGCATGCACCTTGAGCCGCGTCCATGCCACCGCCGGAGATGGCTCGCTGCAATCGATCTTGGTGTCGCTCATCGCCAGTGACGACATCTTCTGGCGCAAGGAGCCGGGACCCCAATGAAGTACCACGCTCCAAGCCGCCGCATGTTCTTGAGTGGCGCCGGCGCGGCGCTCGTGTTGCCGTTCCTGCCGTCGCTGCTGCCACGTGGCGTGAAGGCGGAGACGGTCACGCGCCCCGTGCGTTACATCCAGGTGCAGAACCCGTACGGTCCCACGGCGAAGTTGTTCTACGGCCAGCGCACGACCAAGCAGCGCGTCTCGCCGAACGTGAACGTCGAGGATCTCACGGCCATCGACGGGCCCATCTCGACGATCTTCGGCAACGAGTGGAATCCGTTCAAGAGCCGCATGTCGCTGCTGTCGGGCATCGACGTGCTCAGCCGCAACCCGAACCATCACTACTGCATGACCACCTGCGCCTCGTCGTACGACGAAGGGCTCGACGGCGACAACATCGCTCCGAGCAGCGGTCAGCCTTCGCTCGACTACATCATGTCGGCGTCCGCCAAAGTGTACGGTGGCAACGTGCCGCAGGCGCGCCGTCTGGTCGCGCTCAACCCGGTCACCACCGACGACTACTCCAGCAACCGCTCGTTCTCGTGGCGGCCGGGCAGCTCGGGGCTCTCGATGGTCTCGCCCATCAAGCAGACCGACGCGTTCTACGGTGTCTTCTCGAGCGGCTTCGGTGAGGCCACGGTCGTCGATCCGCGCGAGCAAGCGCTCATCTCGGGGGTCTGGGACGACTTCAAGCGTGTCCGCGATGGCAACCGCATCTCATCGGCCGACAAGAAGCGTCTCGACGCCTACATGGGCCTCATCAACGACATCACCGCCGGTGCGGCGCAGTGTGAAGTGCCCGACCGGCCGCAGGAGTCGAGCGTCGAGATCCGCATCGACAACCAGTTCCGGCTGCTCGCGGCCGCGATGGTGTGCGATCTCACGCGCGTGGGCAGCATCGTGCTCGGCATGTCGGCGGGTGGCAATCCGCGGCACGACGAGCATCACGGCCTCATGGGCGCCGAGGACCGCGGCGAGGAGAACGGCCTCCACAAGGATTTCGTGCTCATCGGCCAGCGCATCGCGCGGCTCGCGACCATCCTCGACGGCATCGACGAAGGCGCCGGCACGCTCCTAGATTACACTGTAATCTACTACTCCATGCAGTACGGCTGCATGTCGGGCAGCGACCAGCACACCACGAAGAACATGGCGCTCATGCTCGCCGGTGGGGGCGGCGGCATGCTCTCGCAGGGGCGCTACATCGACTACGCCAAGGAGCTCGGCGGCGGGGTGACCGCGGACAACCGCATGGGCATCCCGATCAACAATCTGCTGGTCACGCTCATGAACACGATGGGCCTGTCGTCGGAGGACTACGAGCCCGAAGGCAGGCGCGGTTACGGCGATTACCCGCCCGGCGTGGCCGCCACCAACGAGCGTCCGAACTACGATTTCTGGCTGTCCGACGCGGGTAAGCGCGCGGCGCTCCCTGTCATTTATAACGGACCAGCACGGGGCTAGAGCGCTCCCGCCCAAACGTGTGCTAACCTGACGGCTCAATCGCGAGGCGCGTCACGTTACTGGTCGACATTGGATTTTCGGCGTTCGTCGGGAGCAGCATTGCCTGGCTCGCGCGCCGTAATCTGCCGCAGAGCAACCTCCTGCGGGCGTCGTCTTTCTGGGCGCTCGTCCTCTACGCCATGTTCGTGAGCGTGCCCGTGGCGGTGCTCTTGTCGTACCGCTTCCCCATGTGGCGCGTGTTCAACCTCTTCGAGGCGCAGCCGCGCACCGCCATGATGCTGGTGGTCCTGGGGCCGATTGCGCTGTTCACGGCCTACGTGACCTCCCGGCGGGCGCTGCTCGCGGGGAAGACCAAGCCGGCGCTCTGGACCATCCTCGGAAGCCTTACGGTCATCGCCACCACCGCCGCGCTGTTCGTCCTGGCCGAGCGCGCCATGCCGGTCGCCCGTGAATCGGGCCGCTCGCTCGGGCACCTGGCGGTCGGTGGGGTCGTGGTCTGCCTCATCGCGTATGGTCTGATGGTCTGGCGGGTGCTGCTCCTGGCCTCCAGCGAGCGTCCGGCGGCGAGCGTCACCCATTTGCCCGCGCCTGCCCGGGATGGCCGCACCAAGCCCATCGAGGCTGCCCGTAAGAGCGCCAAGCGTTGATTGCAGGGCATACGGCGTGCTACCGCGAGCGGCATGCTGGTGCGCTGGCCGACGACGCTCTTGTTTCTCCTCGCGGGCGCCGCCTGCAGTCCGATCAACGCCAACCGTGAGATCAGCGCCGCGCAGGATGCCTTGCGCGCCGCCAAGAGCGCGGGCGCCGACCGCTTCGCGACCTACGAGTACGCCTCCGCCACCGAGTACCTTCACAAGGCGCGTGAGGAGAACAACTACTCCGACTACGACGCCGCCCGCATCTACGCGGCGCACGCCCGTGACCTCGCCCAGGAAGCGCGTGCCCGAGCCGAGCGTGAGCACGGCCGCATCCCAGACGCGCAGCCCGAGCGGAGCCCCGAGATGGAAGGCTCGCCACCCGAGGAGATTCCCACGCAGACCGCCGCGCCGTCGACGTCCGCTTCAGTGGACGATGGCTCACCAGTGCGCCGCAATCGGGGTGGCAACAAGTGAAGCGTTGGGTCCCCTCCTGGAAGGCGTACGCTGCCTTGCTGGCCACCGCCACCGCCTGCGGCAGCGCCAGCACGCTCGGTGACCAGAGCGTCGCCATCGACGCCACCCTGAAGGACGCGCGGGCCCACGGCGCTTACGATTGCGCGCCCACCGAGCTTGCGCGGGGCGAGGCCAACGTCGAGTTCGCGCGCTACGAGCTCGAGCGGGGTGACCTCTATCGCGCACGCAGGCACATCGAGGTCGCCCGCGCCCAGGCCGACCGCGCGGCGCAGCTCTCCGACAGCGAGCAGTGCAACCGCGTCATCATCCCCGACGACCGTGACGGCGACCGCATCGCCGACAACAAGGACGCCTGTCCCGACGAGCCCGAGGATCGCGACGGCTTCCAGGACGAGGACGGCTGCCCCGACCGCGACAACGATGGCGACGCCATCGAGGACGCGAAGGACCAGTGTCCGATGGAGGCGGGCGACGCCAAGCATCAAGGCTGCCCGGCCAACGACCGCGATAACGACGGCGTGCCGGACGGCATCGATCAGTGCCCCGACATCCCCGAGGACATCGATCACGTCTCCGATCACGACGGCTGCCCCGAGCAGGAGCGCGGTGACCGCGACGGCGACGGCATCGCCGACAACCTCGACCGCTGCCCGGCCGAAGCCGAGGACCGCGATGGATTCCAGGACGCCGATGGCTGCCCCGATCCGGACAACGACGGCGACACAGTGCTCGATATAGCGGACAAGTGCCCGATGGATCCTGGTCCGCCCGCCAGAGACGGCTGCCCAGCCGGTGGCGCCCGCCCGAAGAAGAGAGGCACCCGATGAACAAGCTGACCAGCTCCGCGCTCCAAGAGCGCCTGCTCGACGTCTTCCTTTACCTGGGCTCCGAGTGGATCTTGTGGCTGCTCCTCACCCTGAGCGTCATCTCGATCGCCGTCGCCATCGAGCGGCTCGCCCACTTCCTGCGCGCGTCCGAGAACATCGACGTGTTGCGCGCCCAGCTCGGCACGAAGCTCGCGAGCGATGGTCTCGCCGGAGTGCGCGCGCTGCTCGCCGGCAAGCACTCGCACGTCGCCGCGGTGCTCTCCGCCGGCGTCGACGTGATGGACCGTGGGCCCGAGGCCGCCGAGCAAGCCTTCGCCGGCGCGACGCTCATGGAGAAGGTGAAGATGGAGCGCGGCCTCGCGTTCCTGGGCACCTTGGGCAACAACGCGCCGTACATCGGCCTGTTCGGCACCGTCCTCGGCATCATCCGCTCGTTCCGGGACCTCGCGACCAACACCATCGAGGGCACGCAGGCCGTCATGGCCGGTATCGCGGAGTCGCTGGTCGCCACCGCCGTCGGTCTGCTCGTCGCCTTGCCCGCCGTCGCGGTCTTCAACGCCTTCCAGCGCAAGATCCGCACGCAGCTCGCGGGCTCCGAGGCCATGGCGCGCCTGCTCCTCGGCCGCTCGTCGAAGCAGGGCTGAGCCGTGAAGAGCTTCTCCGCCGATGACGGCGATGACATCATCACCGAGCTCAACGTCGTGCCGCTGGTCGACATCGTGCTCGTCGTGCTCATCATCTTCATGCTCACCGCGAACCTCATCGCGGGCTCGTCCATCAAGGTGCAGCTGCCCGAGGCCTCGACCGGTGAAGCCGCCGAAGCGACCACGGTCGCGTTGACCCTCACCAAGGACGGCGCGCTCTACCTGAATGGCGCGCTCACTGACGAAGCGGGCTTGAAGGCCTACATTCCTGGCGTGGTGAAGGACGACCCCAAGGCGCAGGCCATCATCGCGGCCGACAAAGAGGTGTCGCACGGCCGCGTCATCCGCATCATCGATCTCATCCGCCAGCTCGGGCTCTATAAGTTCGCCTTGAACATCGATCCGAGCGCCGCCGCGGACATCAGCGCGCAATGAAAATCTACGTGGTCACCATCGTCGTCTCGGTGGCCGTCCACCTGGCGCTGGTCGGTGGCCTGTCGCGCGCTGCCCGAGAGGCGCCGCGGCCGCAGCGAGTCATCGAGATGGCGGTCGTGTCGCCGCCACCGCCAGTGATCCCCGAGCCCGTGCCGGAGCCACCGAAGCCGGTCGAGGAGAAGGCGAAGCGCCCACCGCCACCCAAGGACTTCAAGGTCCCCGAGGTGAAGCCGGCCGAGCCGCCGCCACCGAATCAAGAAGCGGCGCCCCCCGAGGAGCCGGCGAAGCCCGTGTTCGGCATCAGCATGAGCTCGACGGTCAGCGGCAACAGTGGCTTCCAGGTGCGTGTGGGCAACACGACCATGAAGGAGCCAGACAAGGACCGCACCGCTCCGAAGGACGTGAAGCCGTACGCGGGGGGCGCGCCCAACATCGTGCCGCTGCACGCGCTCTCGCAACCGCCCATGCCGAAGGGCGAGTGTCCCAAGGAGTATCCCGCCGAGGCCCGCGCCGCGGGTGTCCGTGGCTCGGTGAAGCTCGAGCTCGTGATCTTGGAAGACGGCTCCGTGGGCGAAGCGCGTCCACTCAATGATCTGGGTTACGGCACCGCTGAAGCGGCCGTTCGCGCCATGAAAAAGTGCAAGTTCTCGCCGGGGAGCAACGGCGGCACTCCGGTGCGCACCATGATCACCTACAAGTACACGTTCAATTTCGAGGATGAGTGAGCCGCCGCGCGGCCAGAAAAGTACGCGCGCGCGCGATTTTCAGGGTTGAAACCGCGATCGCGACTGCGCTACCGTACGTGCATGGCACTCCAGACTCACGAATCGCTGCGCGCCGGTGAGCTTCTCGAGCTCGTGCAAAAGGTCCGCGACATCGAAACGTCGACCGACTGCAAGGGACCGTGCCCCGACGCTAAAGCGGAAGCGCACGAACAAGCCCGCGCGCTCGGCATCGTGCTGGTCGAGGCAGACAGCGAAAGCACCGAGTCGCGCCGCCGCCTGCACCCGATGGCGTGAGCGAAGATCTGCGCTCCCGCCGCCTGCTCATCGTCGATGACGAGGAAGGCATGCGGCACATGCTGTCGCTCATGCTCGAGCGGCACGGCTTCACGGTCAGCACGGCCGCCGACGGCGCCGCCGCGCTGGAGCGCTTACGGCAAGGCGACATCGACGTCGTGCTCTCCGACGTGCGCATGGCCGGCATGGATGGGCTGACGCTCCTCGACGAGCTGCGCGCCGTGAAGAGCCCGGTCATCGTCATCATGATGAGCGCCTTCGTGGACCTCGACACCGCCATCGAGGCGCTCAAGCGCGGCGCCGCCGACTACGTCTCGAAGCCGTTCAAGCCCGACGAAGTGCTCTTGAAGATCCGCATGGCGGTGGAGCGGCAGCGCTTGGCCGAAGAGCGCGAGCGCCTCGAAGCCGAGAACGCGCGCCTGCGGGGTGAGCCCTCGGTGTCGCCGCTGGGGACGGGGATCGTCGGCAAGAGCAAGCGGCTGGCGGCGATCTTCCAGACGGTGCGCAAGGTCGCCGACTACAAGTCGACGGTGCTGCTGCTCGGCGAGTCGGGCACCGGCAAGGAGCTGGTGGCGCGCGCCATTCACGATCAATCCGTCCGCTCGAAAGGACCGTTCGTCGCGGTCAACTGCGGCGCCATCCCCGAGACGCTCCTCGAGAGCGAGCTCTTCGGCCACGCCAAGGGCGCCTTCACCGACGCGAGCCGCAACAAGCGCGGCATCATCGAGGAAGCGAACGGCGGGACGTTGTTCTTGGACGAGATCGGCGAGCTGCCGCTGCAACTGCAGGTGAAGCTCCTGCGCTTCCTGCAAGAGGACGAGATCCGCAGGGTCGGTGAGAACAAGGGCATCACCGTCGACGTGCGCGTGGTGGCCGCGACCGCGCGTGACTTGCAGCAGATGGTCGCCGAGGGCGAGTTCCGCGAGGACTTGTTCTACCGCTTGAACGTGTTGCTGCTCACCATCCCGCCGCTGCGCGAGCGCAAGGACGACATTCCGTTGCTGGTCGACCATTTCTTGGTCCGCTATGGCGATCGACTTGGCCGGCCGGGCATGAGCGTCTCACGCGACGCGTTGAAGGTCCTGATGGACTACAACTGGCCCGGCAACGTCCGCGAGCTCGAGAACACCATCGAGCGCGCCATGGTCTTGAACGAAGGTGACCGCATCGAGGTCGAAGGCCTGCCCGACCGCCTGCGCAAGGAGCCCGAAGCGACACCACGGACCCTGGCTTTCGGCGACGACCTCTCGATCAAGCGCGCCATCCGCACCATCGAGCGCGAGCTCATCCGCCGCGCGCTCGAGCAGACGGGCGGCAACCGCACGCGCGCCGCCGAGCTCTTGGATATTTCGCACCGCGCGCTGCTCTACAAATTGAAAGAGTATGATCTCTCTTAGCTGTGCGCTTTAGTGGCCGCCCATCATCGGTGGGCATTTCTCCGCGGTGAATGCTCCGATGACGCTCAGGCCCTTGGCGGCGTAACGTACGTGGCCTTTGACCGTGTCGGCGTCGGAGGAGGTGATGACGACCTTGCCCCACGACGCGCGCGGGTCGGTGTCGTTCTCCGAGGACGGGACGAAGCCGGGCTTGCCGGTGAAGCCCCAGTTCGGGCTGTCGTACTCGCCGGGAGGGATGCCGGGCTCGGTCGCGATGGCGGCGAAGAAGCGCGCTTGCGCGCCGGCCACGCGGTCGTCGCAATCGACTTCATCGGCGAAGAAGGTGAGCTGCGGCACCGTCGACCCGGCGATGCGATCCTCGGAGATGAACAGCGACTTGAAGACGGTGGTCTGATCGCCGTCCTTCAAGGTCACCGGAGCCGCCGTGCCCGTGGCTTTCTGCTCGCCGGCGCGGGTCTCAGCGGGGACCTCTTGGGGCGGCTCGCTCTTGCATGCCACGAGCCCGAGGAAGCTAGCGATCATCACACCGCGCACGAACGTCATGAGCGAATTCTCCTGGCGAGGATGGGTCCCGAGGTCTTACCGCACCGACTTCGTCCCGTCACTCCAGCAGCTCGGACTTCGACAGCGTCTGGAGTGTCGTGTTGCCGGGATACTTGCGCAGGGCCGACGCGAGCTTCGCCTTGAAGGCGGCGCAGTGCTTCTTCTTGCCGCTCGCGATCTGGGCGTTGCGCTTGCGGTCGCCGTCGCCATCTTCACCCGCCCAGTGCTGGCAGGCGTCGTGCGCATCTTGCACGGACTGCACGAGCTTTGCTTCGGGCGTGAGCGCGAGCTTGGGAGTGGTCACGGTGGCGGCCAGGCGCTCGAAGCCGTTGCCGCGCACCGTGCCAAAGAGGGCGGCGTAGTCGGTCGCCGAGCGCTCGGACTGCTTCGCGAGGATGAGCTCGGGCGCGCCGTCCTGATTCAGGTCGCCGATGATCTCGACGTCCCAGCTCGCGGCCAGCGGCATCTCGGGGCCGTCCCACTGGACCGCGAAAGCGGTTGGCCACACGATGTCGGCGATGTGGTCGCAGGACGCGACGCGGCCAGGGAGCAGCGTGACTTGCACGGTCCCATCCTCGTTGGCCTTCACGGCGATGGTCTTGTCGCCGAGCGGCGCGAGGTTCACCTTGGATTTGCCGAGCCTTCTTCGGCAACCCGGATCCGCGAAAGCGGCTTTGGTGGGATCGCCCCCGAGCTTCACGCTCTTCGAGACGAGCGCCTCGTAATGGGGACATCCCGAGAAGTGCGCCTCGCCGCGCTGTAGCGTCAGCGTCCCGGAGGTCAGTGTCCTCGTGGTCGCACCAAACTGCTCGGCGCGGCAGATGCCCCACCAGTCGCCCGGCGTCACGCAGACCGTCGTGTCGCCGCCACATGCGGCGTACTCGCGATGGGGTGGGGGCGAAACGTTCCAAACGAGATCGAGCGGAAGGGCGCCAGCGACGGCGAGCAAGCCAATGGTCAACATGCGTGCGAGGTTCTCCTGCTGAAGGCAGAGCCTAGCTCAAGAGCGTATACTGGTTCGACGATGATCCTCACGGCAATCACGCTCGCTCTTTTGACGGCGCCCAACACCATGCGCGTCGAGCTCTACCGAGAAGTCCAGCGCGGCGACCCGAACGCTGGCGCGAACAAGCACGTCGCGTCCGACGGCAAGGTCTACGGCATGGGCAAGGCCGAGCAGCGGCCGTTCATTCAGCGCTGCGAGCTCACCCTCGATGACACGGCGCGCGCCGGTCTCCTCCAGCAGAAGCTGACGTACATGCCGTATTTCCGCGATAGCAAACCGGAGATCACCCTCGGCACGTACTTCGAAGCGCAGGGCAACGCGGACAAGATGCGTGCGCTCATCCCCGTTAGCCTCGAGAAGTACCTCGAGCATCCCGACGCCAGCCGCGCCAACCTCGACACGGTGATCGAGCCCGGCACGCAGGGGCTCTCCTCGGTCACTGTCGTCTGGCTCGACGGCGAGCACTGGTACGTCGATCGCGCCTACTATCGTTTCAGCAGCTTCGACCCGGGCAAGCTCCAGCGTGGCGCGTGCGAGGACGTCATCGAGGGCTCGTTCGAGCAGTTCATGCGCTACTCCCCGATCATCAATGCCCGCCGCACCGAGGGCAGTCCCCTCCGTCAGCATCCGAAGCTCGGCATGTACCGCGATCCGAAAGCACCGGCGCTGCGGCTCGACAAGAGCGCCGGCATGCCCGGGACGAAGAGCTGGGAGCTCACCGTCTTGAACGACGGAACCTACGGCTATTCGCGCGACGCGCGGCCGCCCGCCGGCTTCGACCCGCACCGCCTCACACAGCTCCTCATCGCGGCGAGGCGCGCCGGGCTCACCAGTCTGCAATCGCGGCCAGCACCGCCCGCGCACGACCGGTCCGAGACGATGTTGCGCATGACCATCGATGACAAGCTGGTGAACGCAACGCTGAGCGGCGATTCGCCGCCGCTCACTGACTTCATCACGAAGGTGATACGCGCATACGGCCTCGACGGCTAGTTGGCTCGAAACTTTGTGCTGGCGCAGGCGTGAATATCTGCCGCTGTGTCAGGTGCGCCTTATCCCGACCACAAGCACCCCCTGAAAAGTGCGTGTTCCTCGCAAAACCAAGTGGCAGGTGCCGAGGGCGTAGAGCACGCTGTTTGAAAATGTTGCTGCTCAAGCTCACGCTGACGCCATTGTTGGTTGCGTTGGTCACGCTCGTTTCACGTAAGTGGGGAGCGGCGATCGGCGGCCTCGTGGCGGGACTCCCGCTCACCAGCGGGCCAGTGTCGCTCTTTCTCGCGGTGGAGCACGGGCCTGAGTTCGCGGCGGCGGCTACGGTGGGCACGTTGCTCGGGCTCGTGGGAGTGACCACGTACGTGCTCACCTACGGAGCTTTGGCGCAGCGCTTCTCATGGCCGCTCTGCGTGCTCGCGGGGACGACGACGTTCGCGTTGATGACCGTGGTGGTCACGCAGATCTCGGTGCCGCTCGCGGTGGCCGCGCTGGCCGCCGTCGGCGCCGCGTCGTTCGCGTTGTACATCGTGCCACGCTCTTCCTATGCCCACACGCCACGCATCCCGAAGCGCTGGGACATCCCGGTGCGCATCGTCATCGCGACCTCGCTGGTGGTCGTGCTCACGCAGATCGCGCCGATGCTCGGGCCGCGCCTCGCTGGTGCCGTCTCGCCCTTCCCGGTGTTCGTGACGGTGCTCGCGGTGTTCACTCACCGTGAGGATGGTCCGGCTGCCGCGGGAGCCTTGCTGCGTGGGGTGCTCACCGCGACGATGCCGTACGTCGCTTTCTTTCTGGTCATCGGCATGCTGGTCGAATTCCTACCGGTCTACATCGTCTACGTGACCGCTTTGGTCGTCGCTGGCCTCATCGGTGTACCCGCTCTCGCACCAACCCGGGGCCGCCCGGTGATCGCAAAGCAGCCAAAACATTTCGAGGCGACGTAAGAACCTCTGGCTACAATCGGCGTTCAAGGGAGTCCCGCGTCAGTGCGTTCTTTTGTGATCGTGCTCGTCATGCTGTCCGGGTTCGCTTACGTGGCTCACAGCGCCGAGACGGCGCCGGAGTCCGCGCCCGCGGACACGGGGCCTCCGCCAAGAGAGTCTCTCGTCGAATTCCCGGTGCAGCGCACGCCCGTGCCGTCACCCGACATCACGCCTCCCGTGGGGACGTCGTCCGCCATCGAGATGACGCCCGGCCCCAGCCCCGAGAAGTCGGCGCCAGGTCTCTTCGACCGCTTGGCGCGCATCTACGGCGTGTTCAAGCCCACTGCCATCTACGCGTTCAATGCGCTCGAGTCGTTCAGTCAGCCCAACGAGTCGGGTGTGACCGCCGCGGCGAACCCGGCGCTCGCCATCGAGCCCGATCACTCGCGCCTCACCGCGCAGGTCATGCAGTCACGCCTCGGCATCTTCTTGAACGAGCGCGGCAAGTACACCGGGCACATCGAGGTCGACTTCTACAACTCGCAGACCGTCACGCCGATCTACGTGAACAACATCCGCGTGCGCTTCCTCACCGTGGCCATCGCCCTGACCGACAGCTTGCTGCTGGAAGGCGGGCTCGACAGCGACCTGAACGCGCCGCTCGATCCGCACACGAACAACCTCGCGGGAGATCTGTACGAGGCGGGTAATTTCGGCGCGAAGCGCCAGCAGCTCAAGCTCGTCTACCGGCCCAACGGCTACGAGATCGCGATGGCGGTGGGCTTTCCGGGCACGAACCCCGGCAACAACCCCGGCTTCTCGGGAGACGGCCCGTTCGAGCTCTCGGGCATTCCCACGATCGCCGTTCGCGCGGCGGTCATTGGCACGCACGTGACCGCGGGGGTGAGCGCGCTCGCGACCCGATTGCAGTTCGAGCGCGGTACCCCCGATGCGACGACGCACTCCGCCGGCGCCGCGGCCGTGTACTTCGTGGCGGATCCCACCGAGGATCTCGACATCCGCTTCGAGGCAAATATGGGGCACAACGCCGGCAACATCCGCACCTTGGCTCTCGGCTACGGCCACGGCGTGCGGCGTGACGCGACGGGTGAGCGCGAGGCCGGCGCCGCGAACGTCGACGAGATCGGTGGGTTCCTCTCGGTCCGCCAGCGACTCTTCCACAGCATCCACGCGCTGTACGCGATGGCGGGCTACGCGGCGATCTTGAACAAGGCCGGCGCGCTCCCGGCCTATGGGCCCGATCCGGTCACCGGCATCCTCTCGGTGACCGAGCTCATCACCGGCCCCGGCTTGAAGCGCAACATGGCGGCGCGCATCGGCTACGAGCTGCGGCCGACGCCCACCTTCGCCTGGGTGCTCGAGGGCATGTACTACGACACCGTCCACATCTTGCGTCAGCAAGAAGCGGGGCTCAACCCGCACCGCACCGCGTTCGGCATCGAGACGGGATTTCAGCTCACCTTTTGAGATGTGTCGGCTACCGCGGAGCGCGTGGCCGACGTCGAGGCGTCACTTGCCGCAGATCAGGTGGCCGACAGCGACGTCGACGTTGAGCGCGACGGTGGCCTTGATGGTCGTGGTGTTGTCGGGCTCGTTGCCGTTCACCTCGGTGCCGAGCGAGAAGCTGCCCGCCTTGACGTAGTCCTTGAGGTTCACGTCGGTGACGTCGAGGTTGACGGTGCGCAGGCCCGGCGCGAATGGACCGCCATCGGCGATGAGCGCGCGCTGCCCGTTCTGCACTGCGTAGAAGGCGACGCGCTCGATGAACTCGAAGTCCTGGCCGCTCGCCGGCGACGTGATCTCGAGCTTCACGCTGTCCACTTTGACGGAATCGATGTCGTCGATGTCGAAGCCCTTGTTCTTGAACTCCTGCTCGTTGCTGACGTCGATGCTGCCGAAGTCGATGAAGCCGAGCTCGTTCAAGATGTTGAGCGGCGAGCCGCCCTGCACCGTGGTGTTGGCGCTCTTGGTGATGATGATGTTGTCGAGATCGCTGCACGCGAGAAACGCGAACACGACGACCACACGGCCGACCAGGAGCTTACGGCGGAGATTGGGGGGATTCGTCATCGTAGCCTCTTCAACGGCGCAATGAAGCGCGAACCTGAGAGTCCAACGAGGACGCTATAACGGCAAGCTTTATTCGAACGAGAAGTACGAGGGGGGAATGGTGGAGCCGAACGGGATCGAACCGTCGACCTCCTGAATGCCATTCAGGCGCTCTCCCAGCTGAGCTACGGCCCCATTCCACCCGCGATGCCCGAGAGCATCGCAAACTGCTCTAATTCGTCGACTTGCTTACGCTACCGCGTGACTTTTTGCTACGCGCTTTCTTTGCTGGCGTGCGCTTCTTGGGCGCCGCCGCGCTGCTGTTCGTCTCGACGTCCGCGTGACCATGCGCGCGGCTGCTGGTGTGCTTGCTTTCCGTCGCCGGCGCAAGAGTCATCACCACTTCGTTGAGAGCTTCCACCGTGCGCTGCACGAAGGAGGGGAGCGGGATCTTGCCCTGATTGGCGAGCTTGTAGGTCTGCTCACCCAGGAGGGTCAGCAAACGGTCGCGCTCGCCGATGAGGCGCTTGATGTCCGCCTCGAAGCGGTCACCCTTACGGCGCACGACGTTCTTCACGTCATCGAGCTGATCGACGGCCTGCCGAAACAGTGCACCTACCTGTGCTTTGATCGCCGCTCGCTTCGCCATTGGGATGGTCTCCGAATCCGCGGCGGCGTGTAGCAAGGTGATCTTGGGCTGTCAATTCAAAGACGTCGGCTTCGTGCGAGAGGCCCCAAAAAGATTCTTTCTGTTCCGAGGCCCCGCCGTGTCTATTCGGCAAACATCGCGCACGACCCGTTTGGGGGCGCTCCGCGAAGGAGACAATGATGCATTGGTCCAAGCTCTTCATTCCCGCCGGCTTCCTCTTCGCGGTCGCCTGCGGTTCGGACAAAGAAGCCGGCTTCCAGGACGCGTTGCCGAGCCGTGACGCCCTGACCGTCAACGCGCCCGAGGCGAGCAGCGCTCTCGCCGTTGGCCAGCTCTCGGGTTACTATGTCATCACGCGCCTCGCGACCGTCGGCGTGAACTCGACGGTGGGCGCCATCTTCAACGGCCTCGAAGACATCGCGCGCAATCCGCCGACCAGCGTCGAAGGCAACACCGCCGTTTGGGGCCCGGGCTCGGGCGATGCGCTCGACCCGAACGAGTACAAGCTCACCGTCACCGGCGGGGAAGCGAAGTTCGACTACAAGTTCGAGTACCGCCGCAAGAACGGTGGCGGCGACTTCGTGGTCCTCGCCTCGGGCCACTCGGACAAGTCGAGCGGCAAGGCCGACGGCAAGGGCGACCTCACCATCGACGTGACCGCCTGGGGTGAAGCGACCATCCGCCCGTGCGACCGCGGCACCGCCGACATCACCTACGACACCACGACGCAGCCGCAGAAGCTCGCTATCGCGTTCTCGGACTTCCGGAGCTGCGACGAGGAAGAGGACGGCGTCTACTCGGCGCAATACTATTACGACCGCATGCGCGACGGCAGCGGCAACTTCCAGTTCACCACCGTCGGCGACGTTCAGCACGGTCTGCGCTCGCCGGCCGTGCTCGAGGACCTGGTCATCCGCTCGCGCTGGAACGCCACTGGCGCCGGCCGCTCGGACATCAAGATCTCGGGCGGCGACCTGGAGCTGGAAGGCGCGGTCAGCGTGAGCGCCAGTGAGTGCTGGGACTCGAGCTTCGGCGTCACCTTCGCCGAAACGAAGCCGCAGCTCGCTGACCCCGACCATCACGCCGGCGAGGAATCCAACTGCCCGGCCGGCATGACCGAAGCGAGCTTTGCGGTGGACGTCTCGATCCTCTAATCAAGGCACGACGCTTCGAGCCCCCGCAGGTGACGAGCTTGCGGGGGCTTCGCGCGTTGTCCGCCCGAATGAACACCACCGACGAACGCCTCGACCTCCGCGCTCTCTACGAGCGCTATGGCCATTCCGTCTTCCGGCGGTGTCGGTATTTTCTGCGCACCGATGACGACGCGCGTGATGCCTTGCACGAGGTCTTCCTCAAGGTCACGCAATCGTATGGTGAGTTCCGTGGCCAGGCCTCGCCGCTCACCTGGCTCACGCGCATCGCGACGCACCACTGCTTGAACGTGCTGCGTGGGCGCAAAGCCGGCTGGCACGAGCGCTACGCCGCGGCGGTCACCGTGGGAGCCCAGCACGCAGAGCCAGGGCAAGCGGGCGTCGAGCGGGCCGAGCTGGTGCACCGGCTGCTATCGCGGTTGGGGCGGGAAGAGCAGGAGGCGGCGGTGTACTATTTCGTCGACGAGATGAGCCAGGAGGAGGCGGCGCGGGCGTGTGACTGCTCGCTGCCCACGTTGCGCAAGCGCTTGCGGCGCTTCATCGAGGTGGCGCGCAAGGAGCTCAAGCGAGAGGACGCGACCTTGGTGTTCGGTGAAGCTCCCATCTGATCGGGGCGTCTGTGGTGTGATCGGGAGCACGTTTTTCTTTTCTGTTCTGAGAGCCCGTGGGGTCTGTTGATTCGATGAGCACGCACGACGGCATCTCCAACTTCATGCTCGAGCGCTACGCCGTGGGCGAGCTCACGGGCGCCGAGCTCGCGGCGGTGGAAGCGGCCCTCGCCGCCGACCCGATGTTGCGCGAGCGTGCCGACGCCATGCGCAAGGCGCGCGATCAGTTCTTGGCCGACGAGCCCTACGCCGCGTTCCGTGTGCTGCATGAACAACGTAAGGCCACTCCCACCCGCAAGCGCTTCGGCTTCTGGTTGCCCACGGGCTTGGCGCTCGCTGCCGCCGCGACGTTGGCGCTGCTCACGGCGCTCCCCGACGAAGGTGAGCGCATCAAAGGGGATGGCGTTGGGCTCACCGTGGCGCTCGTGTCGGACACCACGCCAAAGCCGCTCGCGAGCGGCGCCGTCGTGCACGCGGGTGATCGCTTGCAGCTCGCTTACGACGCCGGCCCGTATGCCTACATCGCTTTGATCGGCATCGATGGCAGCGGCGCCATGACCGTCTACTATCCCGAGGCGGGCGAGGTGATGGCGCTTCGCCCAGGCGATGCGCGGGCCGCCTTCCCCTTCAGCCTGACCCTGGACGCGACGCCCGGGCAGGAGACCATGACCGCCGTCTTCGCGGAGCAGCCGTTGCCGCTCCGCCGCATTCAGGAGGCAGTCCGCAAAAACGAAGTGTTGCCGGGAGTGAGCACGGTGAAGGTCGTGCTCGAGAAGGAGCAATGAGCACCGCATGAGTGGTTGGCTGCTCGGCCTCGCGCTCTTCACGAGCGCGCTGAACGTCAACGAGCCCGCTGAACGGCGGGTCGCTCTGCTCGTGTCTCATCCTTTCGGCGGCGAGGAGCTCACCCCTTTGCGTTACACCGACAACGACGTGGCCCGGATGCGCGACGTGTTGCGCATGACGGGTGGCTTCGCCGAGCGCGACATCGTCGTGATCTCCGGCGAGGACGCGGGCAAGGTGCGCAAGGCCTTCTCCGAGCTGCGTGACCGCTTGGCCGCCGAGAAGAAGCCGTCGCTCTTGCTGTTCTACTATTCAGGGCACGCCAAGGACGGTGAGCTGCGGCTCGGCAAGTCGACGCTCGCGTTGACGGAGGTTAAGCGTCTGCTCGAGCAGACACAGGCATCCTTCCGCATCGCGCTGCTCGACGCTTGCCGAGTTGGGAGCATCACGCGCTTGAAGGGGGCGGTGAAGAGCGAGCCGGTGAGCATCGACATCGACGACACCACCATGCAGAGCGGGCAGGTGCTCATCACCGCGTCGTCGGATGACGAGGACGCCCAAGAGAGTGACGAGATCCAGGGCTCGTTCTTCACACACTATCTCACGAGCGGCCTGCGCGGCGCCGCCGACCTCGACCGCGACGGCCGCGTGACGCTCTCCGAGGCGTACGGCTTTGCCTACGAGAACACCGTGTCGCGCACCGTGGCGACGCGTGGTGGCACGCAGCATCCGACCTTCCGCTTCGACATGCGCGGCGCCGGTGACGTGACCTTGGCGCGGGCCGATGCGCCGGCCTCGGGCATCAGCTTGCCGAAGTCGCTCGCCGGCGAGCTGGTGATCTTCGATTTGAAGCGCCGCGTCGTCGTCGCCGAGCTCCACAAGGAGACGGGCGAATCGCTGCGGGTCGCGGTGGCGCCCGGCGAGTACGTGGTGAAGAAGCGCGAGAGCGACCACGTGCGCTTGGCGCGCTTGAAGGTGCGCGACGGCGACTTCGTGACCGTCGACCCGAACGCCATGGAGAAGGTCGCTTTCGCGGACGACTATGCGAAGGGCCAGACCATCACCGCGCAAGAGGTGATCAACGGCAAGCTCGGCGTGCTGCTCTCGGCCCAGCTCGGCGCGCAGAGCTTCTTGTCCGCGCCGATTCGTGATGCCTACGTGCCGACGCTCGGGCTCTTCAAGCTGACTTTGGATTTGCGCAATGCCATCCGCCGCAACGTCGGCGTGCGCTTCGACGCGGGCCTGGGCTCGAGCGGCGAGCAGGGCCTCGCGGTCACCGACCCGCAGCTCGGCGACCTGGGTTATCGCGCCCGCATCAGCATGTTCACGGCCGGGGTGGCGCTGACGGGTGATGTGCCGTTCACCTCATGGCTCCGCTTGAGCGGTGCGGGCCGCGTCGGCTTCATCCGCGTGGCGCGTGAGTTCACCGGCGCCGAGGCGCTCCCTTCGCAGAGCTTTTCGACCCTCACCCCGGGCCTCGAGGCGCGCCTCATCGCGCGCTGCACGAGCTGGCTCGAAGCTGGTTTGGGCGCGGGCGTGCATTACATGTTCTTCAACGGTGATGAGTCACAGTCGCTCGCGTATGTCGACGGCGGGCTCATCCTCACGGCGGTGCTGCGATGAAGCGTATTTGGCTCATGGCACTTCTTGCGGCGGCGGGGTCGGCGTGCGGCGAGCTCTCGAATGACGACTTGGTGTTCCTGCGCGGCGTGCCGTCGAAGGAGGAGCTGAGCATCGATGTCGCGCCGGCGGCTGGCAACCCGAACGCTCTGATGGCCGATGTCGGCGAGCCGTCGCAGTTTTACGCGGATGCGTTCGCGGCATCGGAAGACACCAACGGCAAGGTCGCGGCGATCCTCGACTTCGTCGACAGCATCGGGAAGGGCTATCCGCCGACCACGCGTGAAAAGAATCGCCGCGTCTGGGGACCGTTCAATGATCGCGACCGCCGTACCATTCGCTTCGAGGTCCGGCGCGAAGGCACGAGCTTCCGCTATTGCCTCCATGTGGGGCGCGAAGAGGACGTGACCGGCGAGCCGACGTGCGACGACATCCCCGGCGCCTTCGGCATGAACGCGATTCTCTACGGCACGTATTCGCCGCGCTTTGCCGGGGCCGGCGCGAGCCAGAGTGACGGCGACGTGACCTTCGACTTCGAGGCCGCGTTCCAGCGCGCCTTCGGCGAGGACCGCGGCAAGCTCGTCATCACCCACGCGTACGCGGACGACGGCGCGACGAAGAACATCACGATCAGCGCCGACCGGCCGCAGATTGGTCTCCAGCCGGCGGCTCACGTCGCCTACACGTACGCGCGTGACGTCGATGGCCGCGTGCTCTTCTCGCTCGATCTGCCCGGTGACTTCATCGACGCCACGCCAATCCCCGAGCAGCTGCAAATCGACGCGTGCTGGCGCGAAGGTGGCATTGGCCGCGCCGACGTGGTGATCAGCGGCGGCGATCTCACGGGACGCAGCCCAGCGACCGCGGTCGAGTGCTGGGGGACGACACACCTGCGCACCTACGCGAGCTTCACCATCCCGGACTTCCCGCTCTACGACCTCTCCGAAGGCGACATCACCGCCTGTCCGACACCGACCTGCGAGTAGCCCCGTCGTGCGCGGAGAGCCTGCTCGGCCATAGGAAGTCTCGTTCCAGCACGAAGCGCTACGCGCCGTTCTGCTCCACCTGTCGCGACAGACGAAACCCCCAAGGTGGATTCAACCGGTCGTCGCAACACCCCTTAAGCGGAAGAGGTGTTCGATGGCGGCTCGCACCGGTGTTCTCCTC
>JBDHVB010000093.1:0-19475 GCA_039809465.1 Myxococcota bacterium | reverse complement strand
GCGCCCTGGTGGCGCAGTCGATTTCGCGAGCGGTGCCGCTAGAAACAACGACGCGAGGGTGGCGGACGATACACGAGGTCCCTACGAACCCCAGGGACTTCGACATGCACGTACGTACTCGCAGAGCTCCCGCTACGGCCCCTGTTGCGCCGGCCGTCCGCCAAGTCCAGACCCTCCCAGGCGCGGCGCGGCCTGCCGGGGCACAGCCCTCGAAGCTCGATAGCATCGAAAAACGCGCTGGTGACGACTGGCAGCGCGGCGTCGCGCGCGGTGATACCGCTCAGTCCGCGATCGCGGCTGGGGCGGAGGCGTGGGGCTTGAGCGTACGACGTGAGGGGCGATCTTTGGTCTTCGAGCGCGCCAAGGGAGGCTCCGGAGCGGAGCGTCTCCAGGCGTTCGGAGTGATCGATTCTGGCGCCTACGAGGCGGCTTACAAGAACGGCGACGTCGTCTTCCTCTCCGGTAACCTCGACGACGCGTGGACCAAGAGAGAGTGGGACCGCTTCTATGGTGTCGCCAAGTGGCTCGCGAACAACGACTTCAGAGTGGTGATGAATCCCGTCGCGTTGATCTCGGACGTGCGCGCGACCACCCAGGACAGCCGAACGAAGGTGATCATCTGGTCGAGTCACGCGGACAGTGACGGCGTGCTCTACGATGCCGCGCAGCAGCAGCTGCCTGACGACGTCTTGTTGGCCGAGGCGGGGAAGAACCTCCAGCAAGTCATCTTCAGCGCTTGCTTCGGTGAGAAGGTGAACGTTCGCTACAAGACGCCCGATCGCGTCAACGAGATCTACTGGGAGGGCAAGACGACGAGCGACGACCTCTTCGGGTTCCTCTTCAGCGACCGCTGGAATCCCGTGAAGTTTGGTGAGAACCAGCAGTGAGCGCCTGACTTCTAGCCGCTGCGGGTGGGCTCCTTTGACGGGTTGTTCTATTTTACACCATGGTGTATAAAAGTCTTCAATGGCGCTCAACATCAAGAATCCCCGGGCGGAGGAGCTTGCGGCCGAAGTTGCTAAGCTCTCGCAGACCTCGATGACGCAAGCAGTCGTGCAAGCACTCGAGGCCCGCCGTGAAGTTCTTTTGCGCCAGCGCGCGCGTAAAAAAGGCGTCGAACAAGCACGAGCTTTTTTGCAGCGCGAGGTTTGGACGCGTGTTTCTCCCCCACGTGACGCTCTGAACGATGATGCTCTGCTCGGCTATGGTGAGAGCGGGGCGTGATCCTCGACAGCTCGGCCATCGTCGCAGTCGTGCTCGGGGAGCCTGACGGCGAATCGCTCCTCACGCGTATTGGTGAAGCGGAATCCGTGGCAGTCTCGGCCATTACCTTCGTGGAAGCGGGGATCGTCTTGTCCCACCGCCTCGGCAGGCCATTTCAAGACGAGCTCGAATTTCTCTTTACCAAGCTCGGCGTGTCCATCGTCCCCTTTACGGACGAACACCGTCGCGAAGCACTCGAGGCCTGGTGGCGCTTTGGCAGGACCCGCCATGAGGCCGCGCTCAACTTTGGCGATTGTGCTGCTTACGCGACGGCGAAGCTCGCCGATGCCCCTCTGCTCTACAAAGGCGATGACTTCGCAAAAACGGACATTCGCTCTGCCTAGAACACATCTCATTGAGCCACGCCCCACGCTTGGCCCCAGCATCGCAGCCGTGTGAACGACGCGGGCTCGAGCACCCCCAGCAACGAGCCTTTACGGTCCCGTAACCCTGCTCTCTTCACGGGCGATGACCAGCAGCAAGGCGTAAAAACCAGCCGAGACCAGCACGTGCCAGAGGGCGTGGAGCTTCAGATCGCCGATGACCGCGCAGAAGCGGATGTCGATGAACCAGGCGATGACCGCGATGGCGTACGCGAGCATGCCGTAGCGGTAGAGCCTGCGGGTCGCGGGTGGCGCGTGGCGCTGTAGCAAGTATGTCTTGCCGAGCGCGAAGACCTCGAGCGAGCCGAAGCCTAGCTGGAAGATCAGGAACTGTGTCTGGCCGCGGGTGCCGCTCGCGAGCAGCGTCAGCACGAGGCCCGCGGCGACGAACGGCCAGCGGGAGCGCGCCCCCGAGACCGCATAGACCACGACGAGCACCAGGTAGACCATGGGTAGCTCGTCGAGCATCTGGGTCTCGAAGCGGAGGGTGGCGTGGAAGGCGACGCTCCCCAGACCCACGAGCACCAAGAGCGCGAACGCGACGCGATAGCGGACGGGCAGCTTGCGCTCGCGCACCAAACCCAAGAGCCCCGCCACCACCATCGCCAGGCTCGAAGCCGTGTTGAACATCTCCGCGATGACGTCGGAGAGCACGTAGTTCGCTTCGCACCAGTCGACGGTGGAGGTGACGGGACCCCAGTGCATCAGCCGCCGCACTTGTTCGACTGATAGTAGTGATACGCCGGCAGATACTGCGACATGCGCATCACGTGCACGCCCTCGGTGTGGCCGCTGACGATGATGCCAGCGTACTTGTAAGCGACCGTGTTCATGCCGCCGCAACCATACACCTGAGTCGTGTGCACCTCGAAGCAAGTGCCGTAGGTTTCGATGCAGTTATCCCACCAGCCGGTTTGCACGTAGACGTGGTAGCTCGCGCGGCCGGCGAACGCTTCGACGTCGAAGTCGCGGGTCGCGCCGGTGAGGATGCTGTCGCCCATGCGGTAGCTCGGCGAGATGGGCGAGAGGCGCTCGGGAGCCGCGGCCGCGCCGTTCGCGTCATTGCTCACACGCAAGCGGATGATCTGGTTCCAGGCGATCCACGACGGCCCGCCCGGCAGGTCGTTGACGATGCGCAAGACCAGCGGCGCGCGCAGGCGGTCGACGCGCACGACCGGGCTCCACGAGGTCGCGCCGTACTGCGTCTGAGCGCGGACGCGGTAGTAGTAGGTGCCGATGTTGCGCGTGATGCTGAGCAGCTGCTCGGTCGCGAGCGTGCCGTCCATGCCGCGATCGATCTCGGTGAACGGGCCGTTGATGCTGGTGGCCTGCTCGACGACGAAAGTGTCCATAGTGCTCCTGAGCTGCGGCGACGCCGAGCCCCAGTACAGGCCGTACTGGAGATTAATGGCGACCGGACCAGTGACCGAGGAGGGACCTTCGAGGAACGGGACGGGGAGCATGATGGCGGTGACGTTGGTGTCGCCGGTCAGCGTGATGGTGAGCGAGCTCGAATCGATGGTGCTGGTGCCGCTCTTCCACTTGGCGAAGCTGAACGACTGCGTCCGCGGCGGCGTGAGGGTGACGGTGTCGCCAACCGCGTAGCTCGCTTTCGCGGGCGTGATGGTCACCGCGCCAGCCTCGGGAATGTTGGTGCCAACGACGAGCTGCACGGGGGTGCGCTCGAAGACCGCGACGATCTCGGTGTCACGCGTGATGGTCACGTCGATGACCGGCGCGTTGCCGCTCGCGGCGCCTTCCCAACGCGCGAGACGGAAGCCAACCGCAGGCTCGGCGGTGATGGTGACGCTCGTGCCTTCCGCGAGGCGCTCGTCGGCCGGGTCACGCGTGACGATGCCAGCGTTGGTGGGCTCGGCGGCGGTGCCGATGCGGAAGCTCTTGGTGCCGGGAGCGATTGGCGTGCTCGGTGTAGCGCTCGATGAGCCAGGGCCCGGCGCGGTGTAGCCGTCATCGCGGCCCGAGGTGTCGACGTCGGGGCCAGAGGTCTCCGAGCCGCAGGCAGTGAGGAAGAGGAACGGGAGGAGGAAGAGTGTGTGTCGCATGCCGAGCTCTAGAGCAGGGCCGATGCCAACCGCTAAACCACTGTAATCATGAGGCTTTCACTCACGAACGAGCGCCGGCGCGCGTCGCATATTCGGACGCGGCGTCGCAGGTTGAAGCGGTGGCCCTACTTCACCGCGCCGGCCGAGAGCCCACCCACGAGCTGCCGCTGCAGCGCGAAGAACAAGAGACAAACCGGGATGCTGACGATGAGCGAGCCCGCCGCGAAGGCGCCCCAGTCGGCGCCGTAAGCTCCCACGTGGCGGAAGAGCGTGACCGGCAGGGTGAACTTCTCTTCCCGCGACAGGAAGGTCGCCGCCATCACGAACTCGTTCCACGCGGTGAGGAACGAGAAGAGCGCCGTGACCGCGATAGCGGGCCGCGCGAGGGGCAGGATGATCTGATAGAAGATGCGCAAGCGCGACGCGCCGTCGACCAACGCCGCCTCGTCGAGGTCCGTGGGGATGGTGTCGAAGTAGCCCTTCATCATCCACACGCAGAAGGGCAGCGCCGTGGTGCTGTAGACCACGATGAGGCCGGTGATGGTGTCGAGCAGGCCGAGCGCCGACAGCAGCAGGTACAGCGGCACGATCATCATGGTCGCCGGGAACATCTGGATGATCACGAACGAGGCGATGCCGGCACGATGTCCGGGAAAGCGGAAGCGGCTGAAGGCGTACGCCGCGGTGGTCGCGAGCAGGATGCCAAGCGCGGTAGCGCCGCCCGCGACGACGATGCTGTTCAGGAGCTGCCGGCCGAACAGCCAGCGGCCCTCGCTGTCGGTGGTGAGCAGGAACTTGCGCAGATGGTCGAGCGTGAAGAGCGCGGGGTCGGGCGAGAGCACCACCGAGAAGCCGGGCGCGCGGCTCACCGCCATGACCGCGACAGCGTACACCGGGAACATGACGGCGATGGTCGTGAGGGTGAGCAGCGCATAGGCGCCGGCGCGCACCCAGAGAGCGGGCCGCTCCGTCATGTGGCCTCCGCGGCGGCGCGGCCGGCGAGCAGCCGCTTGGTGAGCGCGCTATAGAGCAAGAGGATGGCGAAGATGACGAGCGAGTACGCGGCCGCGTAGCCGTAGCGGCCGTTGCGCATGAAGGCCCAGCGGTAAGCCTCGGTCACGAGGATCTCCGTCGCTCCCTCGGGTTGGCCCTCGCTCACCAGGAAGACGACGTTGAACATGTTGAAGGTCCAGATGGTGCCGAGCACCACGGACGGCACGAGGGCCGGGCCGACGAGCGGCAAGGTGATGCTGGTGAAGCGGCGCCATGGCCCTGCCCCGTCGACGCGCGCGGCTTCGTAGAGATCCGCCGGGATCGCCTGCAAGGCGCCCAGGATGGTGACCATCATGAACGGGAAGCCGAGCCAGACGTTGGTCGTGAGGTTGGCCGCGAAAGCGGGCACGAAGCCGTCGAACCAGCTCACCGGCGAGAAGCCCACGCTCACCAGCAAGGCGTTGATGGCGCCGAGCTGGGTGTTGAACAGGCCCTTGAAGATGAGCGCCGTGATGTAGTTGGGGATGGCCCAGGGCAAGATGAGCAGGACGCGGAAGATGCCACGGCCGCGCAGCCAAGTCGGTTGCAGGAGCAACGCCAAGGCGAAGCCCAGGCCCACGTGCAGCGCGATGTTGCTGACCGTCCAGAGCACGGTCACGACCATCGTGAAGTAGAAGCTCATGGGCGACAGCGGGCTGTAGTCGGAGCTGCCGAGGATCGACGCGAAGTTCCCGAGTCCCACGAAGCGGAGCTGGGTGCCCTCGTACTCGAAGAAGCCGAGGCCCACGCCCATGAGGAACGGCACGCCGACGAGGAGGAGCATGCCGAGCGCGGCGGGCGCGATGAAGGCGTACGCCGTTCCGCTCGAGCGGACTTCGGCCAAGGTGCCGCGGCGCATGCGGCGCAGCGCGACTCCCAGCCCGACCACGACGGCGACCAGCGCCGCGAGCACGTAATTGCGGAGCGACGCCTCCTTAGGGAGCGGCCGCGCCAAGACCTGGACGCGCTTGGTGGCCTCGCGGAAGGCGGCCTCCGGTGACTTGGTGCCGCGCTGGATCTGGCGCAGCGCCGACTCGTAAGGATGCCAGGCGAGCTGCATCACCGGCTCGGTCGGCAGCGGCTCGGTGGCCGCGAGCTGCCGCGCCTGCATGGCGAGGAGCTGGTCGCCCTCGACGATCGGGTCGTGCATGACGGCGACGTTGGCCACGGGCTGGCGGCCGACCTTGGCGCGCGTCAAGGCAGCGGCGTCGCTGGTCAACGCGTCGCTGAGCGCTCGCACGCCTGGTGAGGGGCTCGCCTTGGCGCTGCGATAGAGGACATCGAGCGACGCGAAGGGCCGCGCCGCGAGCCCGGTCTCGGAGACCACCGGCAGCGGCGCGACGGCCCACGGCACGTCGGCGGCGATCTCGCTCACGAACCACGGGCCGTTCATGACCATGGCGGCGCGTCCGCGATTGAAGAGCTCGGTGACCAGCGCGCCTTGCACGTCGACGGGCGTCACCTTCTCCTCGAAGGTGAGGCGCCGCAGGAAATCACCGGAGGCGATGGCCGCGGGTGACTCGAACGGCAGGAGTGTCTCGCCGTCGAAGAACCGTCCGCCAAAGCCGAAGAGCCAGGGCGCGTGATAGTACGGGATGCCCGCCTGGTAGACGAAGCCGTAGCGTCCTGCAGCGGTGAGTCGCCGCGCGATGGCGATGAGATCGTCGGTGGTCGCGGGCGGCGCCTCGACCATGTCCTTGCGATAAAAGAGGACCAGCGCCTTGTAGGCGAGCGGATAGCCCCACTGCGCGTCCTTCAAGGTGAGCGCGGCGTTCAGCCGTGGGTCGAAGCGCGTGACGTCGACACCGCTCGGCGGCGCGATGAGCTCGCGCTCGATGAAGTCACGCAGATGATCGTTGGGGGCGATGAACAGATCGGGGCCGGCGCCTTGGGGAATGGCGGTGCGCAGCTTCTGCGGGTAGGCGCCGTAGGGCACCTGCAGCACCCGCACGCGTATCTCGGGGTTGTCGCGGCGGAAGCCGTCGACGGCGGCGTCCAACGCCTCTGCTTCACCGGCGCGGTAGGAGTGCCAGAGCACGACCTCTTGGCTGTCCTCCGCCTTCGCCGGCAACGCCAAAGCGGTCACGAGCAGAAAGGCCCAGCGGCGCCAACGCGCGGCGGAGATCGGCAACCACATCAGCAATGCGCCACTGCTTGACCGCTATCGCGTTCAAACACCGAGAGGGTCTCGAAGGCCAAGGTGACGGTGCCACCAGCTTGCAGGCGCTCGCCCTCGGCGGCGCTGACACGCGCGACCACCGGCGTCTCCCCCGCCTTACCGTGCACGAAGCTGTCGCTGCCGGTGCGCTCGATCCAGGCGACCTGGACGTCGAGGCGGTGCGGCGCGCCCGCGTGGTCTGCGAGGCGGAAGGCCTCGGGGCGGACCCCCAACACGAGCTGTTCGGGGAGCTGCTCCCAGGTCGTGAGCCTAAGCGCGCCGCGGTCGACGCGCACGTGCGGGCTCGCGAGCGCGTCGTTGCGCTTGTCGACCGGCAGCAGGTTCATCGACGGGCTGCCCATGAACTCACCGGCGAACTGGGTGCGCGGCCGCTGGTAGAGCTCGAGCGGCGCGCCTTGTTGCTCGATGTGCCCCTTGTCGAGCAGGACGATGCGGTCGGCGAGCGTCATGGCCTCGTGCTGGTCGTGCGTCACGTAGATCATCGTCGCCCCGAGGCGCGCGTGCAGCTCGGCGATCTCGGCGCGCATGCGGGTGCGCAGCGCCGCGTCGAGGTTCGAGAGCGGCTCGTCGAACAAGAACACCGCCGGCTCACGCACCACGGCGCGGCCCATCGCCACGCGCTGGCGCTGTCCGCCGGAGAGGTCACGTGGGCGGCGGTCGAGGAGGTGCCGCAGCCCCAGCATGTCGGCGACGTCGTTCACACGTCCGTCGATCTCGGCCCGCGGGCGGCGGCGCACCGCGAGCGGGAAGGCGATGTTCTCGCGCACCGTCATGTGCGGATAGAGCGCGTAGCTCTGGAAGACCATGGCGATGTCGCGGTCACCGGGTGCCAGGTGCGTGACGTCGCGGCCGCCGATGTGGATGCTGCCCGAGGTCGGCGCGAGCAGCCCCGCGACCATCCGCAATAACGTACTCTTGCCGCATCCCGAGGGGCCGACCAGCACGACGAGCTCGCCGTCCGCGATGGACAGCGAGATGCCGTCGACGATGGTGACGTCACCGTAGCGCTTCGTGACGGTCTTGAGATCGATTGAAGCCATGTTTAGTGGACGGACTCGCGTCGGCGCTTCACGAAGCGCCATACCAAGTAAGCCGGCAGGGCCGCCGACACCAGCGCCACGCCGATGAAGAAGCGCGCGGGGTTAGCTATCGCAAGGCCGATGCTCATCGCCAGTGCCGTCACGACGACGACCCACGGCGCGAACCACGGCGCCGTAAAGCCTTGGACGGGCCCGCGCCGCCGCAGCAAGATCGCCGAGAGCGCGGTGAGGCCGTAGAACAGCCAGATGGTTTGCCCGAAGAACTCGAGCAAGCCGCGGAAGTCCGACACCCACACGTACACGATGGTGCACGCGACCATGATGGCGATGCTGCGGCTGGGGGTGTGGCGGCGTGGATCGAGGCGCGCGAACCACGGCGGGATGACCCCGTCGACGCTCATGGCGTGCCCCAAGCGCGAGGCGGTGAGGACGATGCCGTTCACCGAGCCGAAGGTGCTGATGCAGACGATGCCGGCAAGGAGCGAGGCGGCCCCTACCCCCAGCGCCGCCTGTACCGCGTCGGCGAGGACGCGGGGAGACGCGGCGGCCACCGCGGCGGGCAAGAGCGCCATGACGGACACCTGCACCAGCACGTAGACCACGAAGAGCGTGATCACCCCGATACCGACCGCGCGGGCGAGGTTCACCTCGGGCTTTTCGAGCTCGCCGGTGATGAGCGTGACGTCGCTCCAACCATCGTACGACCAGAGGACGCTCACCATGGCGGTGAGCACGACCGCGAGTGACGTGGGCGGCGGCATGGCCTCGGCGGCGAGCACCGGCCGCGCGAACAGCGCGGCGCCGCAAACGCCGAGGACGGTGAGCACCTTGAACGCAGTGAGGACGCGCTGCGCGGTCGCGCCGGTGCGCACGCCGGCCCAGTTGAGCACCCCGGTGAGCAGCACCGCGCCGCTCGCGACCCAGCGCGTGTGCTCCGCCAAAGCGGGCACCACGACGCCGCCATACTGCGCCCCCAGCAAGGCGATCGCCGCGGTCGAGGCCGGATAGGTCACGAAGGTCGCGGACCAGCCGCCCACGAAGGCCAGAGGCTCTCCGTAGACCGCCCTGTAATAGACGTAGAACCCACCGTTCGACGGCAGGCGCGCGCCGCACTCCGCGTACGTGAAGGCACCACACGCCGCGATAGCGGCACCCGCGAGCCACAGCCCCACGGCCGAGAAAGCGGACGGCGCCGCGCCGATGACCTGGGCCGGCGCGACGAACACCCCGGAGCCGAGGATGATACCGACGAAGATCGCCACGGCATCGATAACATTGAGCTCTCTGCGGAGCTCACCGCGTGGTGGGGCCATTTGCCACAGCAATGCCGGCGAAGAGACGGACGATCAATTGCACAAGAGGGTTGCGCGTCCGGTTCATCGACCTCAGTGTGGTGCTCAATGAGGCCCACTCGATATTTTCGTGCGTCGGCGCTCGCCGCGAGCCTGGTCACGGCCGCGATCGCGTGCAACACGACCGACCCGACCAACGGGAATACCAACGACCTCGAGGGCTTTCAGCGCTGCAGCGACGACGGCGACTGCAACGGCAAGACGTGCTGCAACGGACGCTGCGAGGACATTTCGTTGTCGATGCGCGCGTGCGGCACGTGCGGCAACACCTGCGAGGCACCGACCTACTGCACCGGCACGACCTGCGCGCCCTTCTCGTTCGATGCCCTGTGCAACAACGGCGAGATCCTGGTGGTCCACCGCGAGGGCAAGCTCGTCGACGGCGAGCAAGACGACCCCGGCCCCGACAATGAAGCCAGCGACGCCCTCGGCGTGGCCCTCTCCGATCTCTGCGACAACCTCACGCCCCCCTCCGCGGTGATCGCGGAAGCGGACGTGCTCGAAGGCAAAAACGAAGGTCCGCTCACCACGGGCCGTGGAACCCTACTCGTGATCGGCGGCGGCCGCGTCTTCAGCGGCGTCATCAACTACCTCGACGATGTCGACGTGACGCCGGTCGAGCTCGTCATCGGAGCCGATGGTGACGCCTTCCAGCTGGTCGTTCGCTCGCAGCGCCGCGTCGTCGCCGCCGATCGTCTCACGCAGCTCTCGGCGAGCCGCGATTACATCATCGGTCAGGCCATCTACGACGCCACCAGCGGGACCCAAGTCCTCAGCGTCTACGGCATCTTCCGCGGCGGCACGAGCATGGGCGCCCAGTATTTCACGACCCTCGCGGCCCAAGCCTCCACCGCGGGTGAGCGTTGGTTCGTCGCCAGGGCGGAGGGTGGCACTGTGACTAGGCTGGCGGGTGAGTGATGCGATACAATCGGGCGACTGCACAGGCAGTCCGAGAAATGCCGAATAACGATAGCAAAGCACTGTTGGAGCTCCGCCAAGGAACGCGAGACTTCGCGCTGGCGCCGCTCCCCGCGGTCGAAATCCAACACGCCTGGTTCAAGGTGGCGCGCCAGCGCGCCTGGAACACCCTCGCCATCGTCCCCATCAACGACACCGTCAGCGGTCTCACCCTCGCGCAGGGCATGGGCCAGATGGCCGGCCAAGAGCCGGGGGCCCGCGTCCTCGTGGTCGACGCGAGCATCCGGGGTTGCGAGCCCGGTGGCCGCCGCAGCAGTCCGTTGGACGCTCCAGCGGAGCTCGACGACCTGGGCTCCATCTTGTCGGAGGGCATGCACGGCCGCTTCGACTTCATGGACTTCTCGCTGCTCCCGGCGGACGACGCCGAGCGCGCGCTCGCCCTGGGCCCCCAGCTCCTCGACTACGCGTCGGGCGAAGGCAGCCGTTACTCGACGGTCATCATGACACTCGACACCCCGCTATCGCAGACGCGCTCCATTCCAGCAGCGCGCGCGGCGGACGCGGTCATCTTGTGCATGGGCTTGCACGACACGACGTTCGCGGAGTGCAACGAGGTGATCGAGATGGTCGGCCGCGAGCACATCATCGGGTCGATCATCGTGAAGCCGTAGGACCGGTCTTCGGCTATCGGCTATCGGCTATCGGCTATCGGCTATCGGCTATCGGCTCACCGGTTCAGCAGCTGCCGCAAGAAAATTCCAGCGATTGCGCGATCGCGGACCAAATACCGATGCGCCAAACGCTTCGGATCCTTCATCATCCGATACGTCCACTCGAGCCCGACCTTCGACATCCACGCCGGCGCCCGCGTCTGCACCCCCGCGATGAAGTCGAGGCTCGCGCCAATCCCCAAGAGCACCGCGGGCGCCAGCTCACGCCACGCCATACGCATGAACAGCTCTTGCTTCGGACAACCGAGCGCCACGAAGATCAGATGCGGCTTCGCGGCCTTGGCTTTATCGAGGACCTTCTGCAGGACCTCCGGCTCCTTCTCGAACCCGAGCGGCGGCGCATCGTGGCCGCAGATCTGCAACGTCGGATACTTGGTGAGCAGCGTCGCCGAAGCAGCCTCGGCTACCCCCGGCGCGCCGCCCAAGAAATACACGCGCAAGCCGTCCGCCGCGGCGCGCTCGATGAGCGGCAGCATGATGTCGGAGCCTGACACCTTCTCGGGGATCGGCAAGCGCAGCAAACGCGCCATCCAGATGAGCGGCATGCCGTCGGCGAGCGAGAGCGCCGCGTCCGCGTACGCGAGGCGCAGCCCTTCGTCCTTCTCGGCGAGCACGATGTGGTCGACGTTGGGCGTCACCACATAGCCACCGAGCCCCTCGCGCCCCAGCGCGATGACGTAATCGAGCGCCTCGCTGAACGTGACCGAGTCCGCGTGGATGGAGCCGAACCGCACCTTGGTGAGTGAACGCATCACCCGACTAGATACTCTAGAACAGCCCAGCGAACGAAGGCGTCTTGTACAGCTCGAGCGCTTCCGGTGGCGGCTTCAAGTGCGTCGGCTTCTCGCCGATGCCCACGAGCCACTCGTAAATGGCCCGCGTCTTGTCGCGCTTCGCCGGAATCGAGAACTCGTTGCTGATGCGCGCATGCGCCGCCTGGCCCAGCTTGCGGCGCTCGTCACCGCTCATGTCGGCGAGCGTGGTGAGCGCCTCGCGCAGGCCGCCGACCACCTCTTCACGGGTCCCGAGCGGGACGCGGAAGCCGCAGCTCGCGTCGACGATCTCGTGCGGTCCGCCATAACCGACAACGACCGGAATGAGGCCGAGCATCATGGCCTCCATGACCGCGCCACCGCCGAACTCGCGAATGCTGGGGAAGCCGAGCACCGCGGACTGCATGAGGCGATCCTGAAGCTCGGAGTGCTGCACCCAACCATCCATGCGGACGGCGTGCGCGACCCCCTCTGCCTCGACCAGCTTCTGGAGCATCGGCTTCTCGGGACCGTCACCAATCAGATCGATGACCACGCGGCCTTCCTTCAAGAGCGGCGCGGCGGCCCGAATGAGCATCTCGATGCCCTTGCAGGCGACCATGCGGCCGACGAAGGCTATCTTCAGCGGATTCGCATCGTACGCGTTGGTCGTGCGCGAGAACTGGCGGCCGTCGATGGCGTTCTCGGGGAGATAGAACATCTTCTCCTCGTACTCCTTCGGCATCTCGCGCCAGGCAGCGGCGGAGCCCACCAGGATCGCCGCAGCGTTATGACGGACAGAGCGGTAATACGGCAACAGCTTGTAAGCGCCGCGTAACCGCCCCATCCACTCGCCTTCGCGCTTGCGCTCCTCCGCGAAGCCCTTGGGCCACGGCACCCCGCCGTTCACGGGCCCGAGCACGAACGGAACGGCCATGTCAGCCGCGCGCTTCGCCAAAAGGCTTGGAACTCCAGGACTTACGGGCGTGATGCGGTGAATGAGGTCGAAGCTACCGGCCTCGAGCTCCGGCAGGAAGCGCGCCCAGGTCTCGTTCTCGAATTGATAGTAGCAAGGCACGCTCATCGCGGTCTGGGTGATGCCGTTCATGGCCCCAGCGCTCGAGATCATGCTCGACATCTTCCATGCGAAATTCTCGATGGAAGTCGGGCCAATGTACGTGACGTCGCTCTTCGGGAAGTCGCTCGCCTCGATGTCGGCGCGGTTGCGGTGGTGCGTGGCGACGTGGACGTCGGCGAACTGCGACACCGCCTGGATATGGCGCCACCCGACCATGGGGACGCTGATCCAGTTGGGGTTGGCCATCTCTGCGAGGAGCAGAACGCGTAAACGGCGACGTTTCACTACAGGTGGGGTGGGGATTGATGAGAGAGCGGGTTGTTCGCTGGCCAACGAGAAGCCCATCGTTGGTAACCCATTGTACGTACGCAGTGCCACATAGGCAACGTGACCCGCCAACCAAGCCGCGCGTTAGTGTGAAAATTTCTATAGTGTTCCGATGCCCTCTCACAAAAATTGCGTACGTTATTCCCCGGGATGCCGATATATCGAGAAGCACAGTCAACGTGCTGATCGACAAGACCGGGGGCGTGCGTCGGCGTGGGTGGGGCGGTACAGTAGTGGAAGTAAAAATATGCCGTTTTTAGGAATCCGGTCTCGCCTCGCTCACGTAGCTGCTTGCCATCGAAGACTTCGACTCGGCGTTTCGAGTATCTCTCACGCTAGCGGCCGGGTAACGCAATGAACGCCAAGTTCGACAAGCTCACACCGGGTATCGGCGCCAAGCTGAACCTCTTCTTCGACTGCTGCTTCACGGTCCTCACGCTCCTCGCGGCTCTGCGTACCCACGAAATCCTTCAGCCGCGCGTCTTCGTCCTGGTCGCGGTCTCCCTGCTCGCCTGGCTCTGCACCGCCGTCTTCTTGCGCCTCTACTCGGCCGCTACGCCGCGTAGCCGCTGGGACAACATGGTCCTCACCGGCATCGCCGCGCTCACGGTCACCATCTCGACCGCTATCGTGGACTGGATGCTCTACGGCGACAGGCCGGAGGCCGTTTCGTTCCTCACCTTCGCGGTCGTCCTCGGTGCCGCGAGCTGCCTCTGCCGCCTCACCTTCTTGTCGGCGTTCAGCCGCATCGACGAGCCGCTCGAGGACGTGCTCATCGTCGGCACCGGCGCCCTGGGCGTCTCCACGTACTACCGCTTGAACGAAGGCAACAGCGGCCGCCGCGTCGTCGGCTTCCTGCGCTTCAAGAGCGACCCGCCGCTCCCCTACGGCATCCGCATCCCGGTGCACGGCACGGTCGACTCGCTGCTCGAGACCTTGCAGCAACGCCCCGTCAACGAGGTCTACATCGCCGGCCGCGTGCTCTCGCAGGGTGGAGAGATGCAAGAGGTCGCGACCTCGTGCGAGCGCATCGGCATGCCGTTCGCAGTTCCGGTCCACTCGCTGCGCTACGAACGCGCGGCGCTCCTGTCGACCTCGCGCAACACCGACGGTTACCTGCATTATCTGTCGACCCGCACCGCGCCGGTTCAGTACGCCGTGAAGCGCCTCATCGACATCGCGGCCTCGGGCGTCGCGCTGGTCCTGCTCGCGCCCCTGCTCATCGGCGTCGCGGCCATCATCCGCATGACCTCGAAGGGCCCGGTCTTCTTCCGTCAGACGCGCGTCGGCTTGCACGGCGCGCACTTCAGCCTCCTCAAGTTCCGCTCGATGGTCGTCGACGCGGAGGCCTTGAAAGAGAAGCTGATGAAGATGAACGAGCAGACGGGTCCGGTCTTCAAGATGAAGCACGACCCGCGCATCACGCCCATCGGCCGTTTCATCCGCAAGTACTCGATCGACGAGCTGCCGCAGCTCATCAACATCCTCCGTGGCGACATGACCATCGTCGGGCCGCGCCCGGCTCTCCCGTCCGAGGTCGCGCAGTACAAGGTCTGGCAGCGCCGCCGCCTATCGGTGCGCCCGGGCCTCACCTGCTACTGGCAAGTGGGTGGCCGCAACGCCATCGGCTTCGAGGAGTGGATGCGCCTCGACCTGCGCTACGTCGACCACTGGTCGCTCTCGGTCGACATGCGCCTCATCCTCCAGACCTTCCCGGTCGTCCTCGCTGGGCGCGGCGCCTCCTAACCAGTATGCTGGGCGCGCCCATGCCGCCCCATACGCGAACTAGTCCGCAAAAGCAGTCATGACCTCGAGCACTATCGCCCACGAGACGCACAAGGCGCTGCGTAACGCCTTGATGCTCACGGGCTCGCTGGTCGCGACGCTTGGTGTCGCCATCGCGGTCCGCTTCTGGATGCCGCGCTACCTCGGCCCCGACGTCTTCGGCCAGGTCTACTTCGCCGAGTCGTTCACGGCCGCGGCCTTCGTCTTCCTGAACCTCGGCGTCGACACGTACATCAACCGCGAGATCGCGACGCGCGTCGAGCACGCCTCCGACTTCATGGGCGGGGTCATCATCCTGCGCGCCCTGATGACCGTGCTCGTGTTCGCCATCATGGCGGCGATCCTCTACGCCATGGGGAAGAGCACGCTCGAGTGGCAGCTCGTCTATGTCTTCGCGGGCGGACAGCTCTTCTTCGCCTTCAACACGACGCTGCAAGCCATCTTGAACGCGCGCGGCGAGGTCAAGGAGCTCGCGCTCGTGAACGTCTCGAGCAAGATCATCTGGGGAGCGCTGGTCGTCGGCTCCCTCGCGTTGCAAGGCGCGCTGCTGCTCGTCGCGGTGGCGTTCCTGGTGACCGAGGCCGGCAAGATGCTGGCGCTCATCGGTATCTGCCGCAAGTACGTGAAGCTCGAGCTGCGCTGGGAGACCAAGGCCGCTTTCGCGGTCATCGCCGCCTCGCTCCCCTTCTACGTGAACTACCTCGCGCACGACATCTACGCGCGCGTCGATTCGATCATGCTCTCATGGATGATCAGCGACGCCGAGACCGCCTGGTACGGCGCCGCGGTGAACATCAACCTGCTCGCGCTGCTGGTGCTGCCGATCATGAACGCGGTGCTCTTGCCGATGAGCTCGCGCGTCATGAAGGACTCGCCCGAGGCGCTCGACGCGATGATGCGCGGCACCCTGCGCATCGTGCTGGTGCTCGCGGTCCCGCTCACCCTGATGCTGGTGCTGCACGCGCACGCGCTGGTGCGGCTGCTCTTCGGCGAGGCCTACGCGGCCTCGGCGCGCACCCTGCAAATCTTGGCGCCGGTGATTCCGCTCTCCTACGTCTGCGTGGTGTCGGCCTCGCACCTCATCCAGCTCGACAAGGTCTGGAGCGTGACGAAGGTCGCGGTCACCGGTCTCGTCATCCACCCCCTGCTCAACTTCGTGACCATCCCAATGGGTGGCCGACTCTGGGGTGAAGGCGGCTCGGGCATGGGCGCCGCGTCCGCCTCGCTCGCCAGTGAGCTCACGGTGGCCACCTTGTTCTTCCTGTCGCTGGGCAAGGCGGGTCCAGACAAGGCGTTCGCCTCGAACATGCTACGGCTCGTGGCGGTGTGCGCCGCCGTGGCTGGCGTGCACCAGGTCTTGCCCCTTTTTGCCGCGGACCAGACCGCCGCGATCACCCTCTGGCGCGCTCCAGTCGAAATCTTGCTCTATGTGGCGCTCGGAACCATGCTCGGGGCCATTCCCTTGCGGGAGATGCTGCATCATCTTTCAGGGGCGTTATCGCGGCGACGTGGGGCTTCGGCCTCCCAAGCAGCCGCGGAATAGGATCGACATCGATGCGTAGCCTGTGGGTCACCGCAGTCCTCTTCACCGTCTTGGGCGCCGCCGGTTGCGCCACCGGCAAGTACGTCTGGGCCGAGCAGATGCCGTTCGAGCGTCACGAGCCCGAGACCTACGCCATCCGCCCTGGCGACCGTCTGGCGGTCCTGGTGTGGAATCAGCCGCAGCTCTCCGGCCCGGTGCGTGTCCGCGCCGACGGTGTCGCGACCATCCCGCTCATCGGTGACCTCGCGGTCTCGGGGCTCACGGCTCCCGACGCGTCCGCGCAAATCAAGCGCCGCCTGCAGGGCTTGGTGGTCGAGCCGAACGTCACGGTCACGGTCGATGAAGCGCGCGAGGTCACCGTCTCGGTGATTGGCGAAGTGCGCAGCTCGGGCTCCTACCCCGTCCGCCAAGGCGAGACCTTGCTGCACATCCTGGCGCGCGCCGGTGGTCTCACCGAGTTCGCCGACACCAACTCGATCTTCGTGGTGCGCGGCGCGGGTGAGACACCGCGCGTACGATTCCGCTATCGCGATCTCGTCGCGGGTAACAGCCGCTCACTCGCCTTTGCCTTGCGCGACGGTGACGTCATCGTCGTCGAATAGGCGCGGCTCATGCTGAGTTGGGCCTTCGTCGCTTCCCTTTCGCTCACGTCGATTCAGCTCCAGGTCGGCCTTCGCAACGAGAACCGCGTCGGTTTCATCCCGCTGGTCACCACGATCAACGGCGTGCAGAACCAGAGCTTGGGCTCGGCGCGCACCATCTCGGCCGAGCTCTCCCCGTCGATCATCCTGCGCATGCTCGGGCAGCGCAGCGAGCTGCGCATGTCGTACATGCCGCAGTTCTTGCTGACGCACGCCTTCGGCAACACCAACACGCTGACGCTGCACAACGGTCAGCTCTCGGCCAATCACCGCCTCACCCGCTTCACCACGCTCTACGCGAACGGCACGGTGACCGCTGGGCAGATCGACTTTTATCGCGCCCGCCGTCTGCTCAACCCCGAGCAGGCCACCATCTTCACGATCCCCGAGAACCGCATCTTGAGCTACGCGTCCGCTCAAGCGTTCATCGGCGTATCGCAGCAGCTCGGCAGGTTCACGCGCGTCGACGTGCAAGGTCTCGCGAGTCACACCGGCCCCGCGCCTGGCCAGAGGAGCTTCGAGTACTTCCGGCGGCAAAATCAGATCGGCGGCACCGTGCGCGTCACCGAGCAGATCGACCTGCGCCACAGAGTGGGCGTCGAGACCGAGTACCGCGAGGTCTCCTTCGACGGCGGTCCCTACTACAACGCGCTCACGCCAGCGCTCGTCTACGACGGCCAGTGGGGGCGCCGCATGACCGTGAACATGCGCGCGGGCATGCAGTTCTCGGGCACCGAGTACGGCTCGCGGCAGATCCCCGAATGGATCGTCGGCGCGGGGCTCCTCCCGCCACGCACGGGCGAGGAGCGCCGGGTCATGCCGGTCCTCGGCCTCAACATTGGCGGCCTCTCATGGCGCGGCGCGGGCTTCGCGTACTCGACGCGTATCACCGCGAATTTGTTGCCATTTTATGACCCCGTGCAGGGCGTTCTGCAGCAGCGCATCGCCTTCGGCATGGGCAACAACTGGGCCCTGTCGCGCAAGTGGAACGCGAAATTCGACGTCAGCCTCTACATCCCCGGCGACTTCGAATTCACCAGCACCAATCAGCCCTACATCGATCAAGACATGTTCGTGATCATGAACCCGGTCATCCAGCGCAGCCTCACGCGGACCGCGCGGGTCGAGGCCGGAGCATTGATCACCCAGCGATTCGAGGACTACACCGAAGTGGTCGGCAACTGGATACGCCCCGAGGTCATCGTCTATCTCGCGTTCCAGGGCATTACGACGGTATGGTGACGCTTGGAGAAACTGCTTCTCATATCGGTGCTGCTGGCGACGATCGTCATTCCGATCGTCGCTTCGTACGACCGGGACCCGAAACGGGGCTTACGTCGTTGCGTGACGGGCTTTTTGGTCTTTATGGGGCTGTGGGTCTTCGCGTTATTGTTTATTTACCCCCGTCTCCTTGCGATGGCGTCGTAATCCGGGGGATCTAAAGGCTTCTCACCATGACGTCCGAAGAGCTGCAAAATAGTCCCCTCATCATCGTTGCCGAAGACGACATCGATGCCCGCAAGGTCATCTCCGGCTACTTGAAGAGCCTCGCCGTTCGCATCGTCGAGGTGGACGACGGCGTCACCGCGCTCGAGTCGATCGCCCAGGAAGTTCCCAGGCTCCTCATCCTCGACCTCAACTTGCCGTCGATGAGCGGCTTCGAGCTCTGCGAGCGGGTGCGCGCCGGTGAAGCCACCGCCTCGCTCCCGGTGCTGGTCGTCACGGGCCGCAATAGCTTGGAAGATCACGCCCGCGCCCGCGAGGTCGGCGTCACCAAGTACATGTCGAAGCCGTTCAAGAAGAAAGAATTCGTCGAGGCGGTAAAGACGCTGCTCAAACGATGATTATCGTTTTCGCCTAAGGAGTATTTCGTGGCGCAGCGCCCATCCTATTCCAAGTCTGGCGACCTCGATTTCAATCTAGAGAGCATCAAGCTCCTCTTGGGCTTCGCGCGCCGATCCGTCGTGCGCCACCGCAAGCTCGCTATCGCGGTCTTCTGCGGCACCATGATGCTGACGCTCGTCGCCATGTACTTCATGCCGCCGCTGTACCGCGTGCAGTCGCGCATCCTCACGCACACCAACTACATCATCCCAGCGCTCGCGACGCCTGGCCGCTCGATTCCGTGGCAGGCGCAGTCCGCCGTGGACGGCGCGGTCGAGGTCATCAAGTCGCGCGAGAATCTGCGCGGCATCATCGAAGACGCGGACCTCGCCGGCACCTGGGATCAGACACGCACGCCCATCGGCCGCGTCCTCGACAAGATCCGCACCGCGCTCTTCGGTGAGCTGTCGTACGAGGACAAGCAGCAGGCGCTCATCAGCATCCTCGACGATCACTTCAGCGCCTACATCGAAGACGAGAAGATCGTCGTCATGACCCTCGACT
>JBDHVB010000092.1:0-19585 GCA_039809465.1 Myxococcota bacterium | reverse complement strand
GAGTGCTACAGTAAGCTGACTCCATGCCTATCGAACAAACTGCTCCTCGCGCTCCCGCCGCTCAGCCAGCCACCACCGCCGCCCCTGCCAGCCCTGGCACCGACTCGCCCGTGCTGTCGCGCCCCATCGACCCGCAAGAGATAGCGAGCGCGTCCGCTGGGCTCGTTGCCGCGACCAGGATGGCTGTCTCCGCGTCCATGCCGTATGTCGAAGCTTGGGCGATATTCCTCGAAAGCGCCCGCCAAGGCATGCTCGCAGCTGGCGCGAACGCCCCGAAATAGCTCTCAGTGGCGCGCCACCCTCAGCTCCGCGCTCTCGAGGCGCCTCTCGCTGATTTCTCGGCGGCGCATTTCTTCGACGTGACGATGCGTGAGCTCCTCGTCACGCATCGTGAAGCCGCACGCGCCGTCGGGGGGCGGTTCGGCTTCGTCGTGGGCGCCGAAGAGCGCGTCCTCGACCTCGACAACGGACGAGTTCGCGGTGACTCGCTCTCGAGCGCCGTGCAGGACGACGACGACCTCGACGCCGTCCTCCGCATATCCGAAGCCGCTTTCGCGGACACCCTGCGCGGCCACAAGAACGACGAGCGCGGCGCGAGCGAAGCCTACCCCGGAGCCATCGAGCCGCTACTGCGGTTTCTCGCGGGGGTGTCACGGTGAGCGCCTTCATCGGCAACGTCTACGCCGCGCTGCAACGGGCCGGTTACACCGACGCCACTGTCACGCCCAAGGCCATCTTCGACGAGCTACGCGCCGAGACCAAGCGTCTCGAAGACGGTGGCGTCTTCTACGGCCTGCACAGCGTGCTTTACAAGCGCCCCTCCGATGAGCTCGCGCGCGTGGAGAAGCTCGTCGGTGGCCGCATCCCACCGATGACGTTGTCCCAAGCGACGGTGCAGCGCGTGAGTGACGCGTTGATCGGCTGGTACTACCCGCGCGTCGACCGCGCGGAGTGGTTGACGAACGAGCTGGGGAGCCAGCTGGCCGCGCATGGCGTGAGCGGTGTTCCCAACCGCGACGAGCTGACGCGCGCCACCGTGGCCATCCGGGACAGCTTTCCGATGCGCAGTGTCGAGCATCCGTGGTTCGACACGGTTCCCGGCGACGCGCTCACCGAGCTTTGCGCGCGAGCCTACGAAGCGATTCCAACGCGGCTCAGCGAAGGCCAAGGCGTGAGCGCGGCGTTCGCGGTGAACCTCGAATCGCTGGTGCGCTTCGGTGTCGCGATCGATGACGCGCCCAAGACCACGGCGCGCCAGCAGTGGCTCGCGTCCGCCATGGCGGCGAAGCCCGCGACCGCCACCGATCCCGACGACGCCTCCCCCCATTCGTCGCTCGCCTTGACGGTCGCGGCTGGCCTGGACACGGACAAGGTCGGGCACTTCCTGCAGGCGGGCCTCCATCACCAACCGTCGCTGGCCCGCCGCACCCTGCTGGACGCGAGCCCAGGACAGCGGGCCGCGTACTTCGCGCGTCTACGCGACGTGAACAACGTGTTGTTCACCCAGGTATGCCTGGATCTCGGAAAGCGCATCGCGGCCGAGGAGCCCTCGCCATCCGCCATAGCGCCACCCACCGTGCGCCCCTACGCCGGCCTGACCCAGCTCGCGTTCGTGGTCGACGGCGCCAACGCGGACACCACGAGCGTGTTCGCGAAGACGCGCGCCGCCGCGCCAGAGAAGCTCACTCGGACCACGTCGTGCATGATACCCGCCGATGTCTCCGATACTGGTGGCCTGGTCGGCCCTTCCTCCTTCTATGTCCGCTTGCCGGTGGGTGAGCTTGGCGAGCCGCTCGCGCGGGCCCTCTCGCATGCGATCACCATCGCCACCAGGGCCGCGCAGGCGCTGGCCAAGGAGATCAGCGACGATCCCGCGGCGAGCGGCAGCGATCAGCTCCTCAGATCGACCACGCTGCTGGCGAAACACGAGCTCATCCTCGTAGAGGGCATCGTATCGATCGCGCAGACGGTCGCGCTCCTACTGGCCAAGAAGCCACCCGCCCCTTACGACACCGCCGACGCCGCGCTAAAGCTCATCGACGACGCGAAGCTCGTCACGCAGATCGCGGCGATGGCGCCCTTCGGCGTCATCGCGCCCATGGCGAACCTCGGTGTCGTCCCCAACGAGCCCGTGAGCATCGTGGCCACCACCAAGGGCTCGAGGGCCCAGCTCCCCGAGGGCCTCGAGACGGTCTTGCACGCGGTCCATGCGGCGCGCGTGGAGCACCTGCACCACGGCGACCTCAAGAATTGGATCGACTCCGACCACCGGAACGAGACTGGCCGTGGCTGCCCCGTCGCGGGACGTGGACCCGTGCTCGGCCCCGACGGTGCGCTCACGATGTCGAAGGACGCGGGGCTCACGGAGCTCACGCATCAGTTCATCGAGCTGACTCGCAAGCTCATGAAAGAGTGACCGGCACCAAGGCAGCGTGCCGGTCAGACGCTCGTAGTGCCTAGAGGTTCTCTTTGAGGAACTTCGTGATGTTGTCGCCGAGGTTCGAGCTGTCCTTGTGGTAGCGCCACTCGACGGTGCCACCCTTGAGGGAGAGCTTGTTGCCGTACAGATCCGCGCTGCCCGTGTTGGGGAGCTTGGCGTCCATCACGCACGTGATCTTCTTCACGTTCTTGGCGACCGCCGCCTTGTAGTCCGCGTCGTCGCAGAGGCTCCCTAGCGCCGACTGTGCTTCACTGATGCACCAACGCGCCGGACCTTCGGCGAGCTCGACGGTGTTCCAGCTCTTCTTGTCTGGAGTAATGCTGACATCGGCGCCGCACTTCTCCTTGATGTACTTCGCGGCCGCCTTCGACTCTTCGTCGATCTTGTCCCAGGCCTTCTTCTCCTTGACGGATTGGGCGAACGCTGTAGCGGACAAAAGAGTAACGACGACGGCGACAACCGACTTCTTCATGGGGCTTCTCCTGTGGAAATCAAGACACTGTCACGCGGCTGGCTCAGAGCGCTTCCTTGAGGAAGTCGCGGAGGTTGTCGCCGAGGTTCGCGCTGTCCTTGTTGTAGCGCCACTCGAGGACACCATTCTTGATCGACAGCTTGTTGCCATACTTCGCGGCGGAGTCGTGCGGCAGGTTCGGGTCGTTGACGCAGTTGACCTTCTTCAAGCTCTTGGCGACCGCGGCTTTGTAGTCGGCGTCCTCGCAGAGGTAGCCGATCACCGACTCGCCTTCACTGACGCACCAGCGCGCGGGCCCCTCGGCGAGCTCGACGGTGTTCCAGCTCTTCTTGTCCGGCATGATGGTCACATCGGCGCCGCACTTGGTCTTGATGGTCTCCGCGGCCTTCTTCGAAGCCTCGTTGATCGCATCCCAGGCCTTCTTCTCCTTCACCGACTGCGCGAAGGCGACGCCCGAGACGGAGCACAGAGCGAGGAGCACCAGAAAGAGTCGCTTCATGAGAGATTCAAAACCTTGTGATTAGAGGTTGTTCTTGAGCCACAGCTTCACCGTGGCCGGGGTGTTGAGCGGAACGTTTCCGAACGCGACGTCGAGCGTCGAGCCGCGCACGGCGACATGCGTATCCGCTTTACCGGACGCGGAGAACTTGAGCTCGGTGAGCCGCGCGACGGCGGCCTTGTAGTCGTCGTCGGCACAGAGCTTGGCGATCGACTCGGCGGCGGCGCGGGCGCGGCCCACCATGCCGGCTTTGGCGGCATCAGCCGCGCTGACCGTGAGCTTGCCGCCGCAAGCGCCGTTGATGGTCTTGGCGATGTCCGCCGGAGCGGTGCCGAGATCGCTGCTCTTCGCGGCGCCCTCGCCCTTCACGTACTGGGCGACGACATCGGCGGCGGTGCGGCTGCCCGCGGGGGCCGCGACCTCCACGTAGCGCACGGTCTTCTGCGAGCCGCTGCTCCAGTCGTCGAGCGACCACTGCTTGCGGCGCGTGCCCTCGAAGAGCGTGCTGGCGCCGTTGTCCATCAAAGCGACCACGCCGACGTCACGCAGCGCGCTGTACTGGACACGCTGGTTGCTGCGCCCTTGACGCTCGTAAGCGAGGACGGTGTCGGCCCAGCTCCGGTCGCTCGCGATGATGCCGTACTCCTTGCCGTCGACACGCCAGTCGACGAGCCAGAGGTGCGTGCCGTCGTCGGTCGAAGTGAAGTAGCGCAGCGCGCCGAGCTCCCCCGGCAAGTCGGCCGCGAGCACCGGTAGGGAGGTGAACGCGATAGCGAGCACGACGAAGGAGAAGAGCTTCATTTCGACACCGCCGCTTTGCACTTCTTCTCACGCGTGCCCGTGACGCCCTTCTTGGCGAGGAAGACCGCGCAACCGTTGGCAAAGCCCCGATCGCTCTCGAGCGTCAATTTCACGAGCTTGTCGTGATCCATGCCCGACCAGCACCAATCGGTGAGGTCATGGGACTTCTTCACCCAGGCGTTGTCGCCGTCGAAGTTGCCGAAGGCGCTGCCGACGGCGTCGACGAGCTCGGGCTTGGCGCAGAGGTCCTTGAGCTCCTTGGCTCCGGCGTCACCAGCGGTGCGCGCCGCGCTCACGGCGGGATGGAAGAACTCGACGGCGGGCGCCTTGGGTGAAGCGTGACGTGAGACGAGCAAGGCCATGTCCTTGGCGAGCGCGACGTTCTTGGGGTCGGCGTTCACGAAGGCACGCGCCCGGGTCATGCAGACCTCGAGATCATAGGCGTCACGGAAGCAGCCGCCGAACGCGAGCGTCCCGCGGCGGGCCCGCGCATCCATGAAATCGCGGTTGCTCGCGAGCACCGGGTAAACCTGCAGCAGCGCCTCGTTCTCCTCGGTGACGTTGCGGTCGGTCAGCGAGGCGTCATTGGCGCGTGCGACGGCGGCCTTGGTGACGAGCTCGTTCCAGGTGGCGTTGCGCTCGCTGGGCGGCACGTCGGTCGCCTTGGCGAGCAGCTCGGCCCAGGCGCTCGCCTTCGCCAAAGCCTGGATATCGGCCATGTGAAGCTCACCGGCCGAAGCTGCGCGAGTAAGGAGCACGACCGTGACTACGACGGAAAGGCGCGTCGAGATATTCACGGGTCGGGACGCTACTCCAGCCTGGCAAATCGGTTCAAGTCGAGGTTACATCGCGGCCCATGACCCTGGCGCTGGCCGTAGCCGCCCTCGTTGGTATCGAGCCGCTCACGGCGCAGCTGGGCTCCGCTTTCGCAGGCGTCGCGCCCGATCCCGCGCCCCAGGAGATCACCCGCGACACGCACTACCTCGCGGGCAACGAATGGCACATGGACCTGTTCGCGCCGCGCGTCACCGGCACGGGTGGCACCTACGTGGGGGTCGGCGCCGATCAGAACTATCTGCTGGCGGGGTGGGCGCGCTCGAACCTCGTGCTGCTCACCGACTTCGACCAGTGGATCGTCGATCTGCACGCGATCTACGCCGTCGCGTTCGCCAAAGCGGACAACCCCGAGGCGTTCATCGACTTCTGGCACCGCAAGTCCCCACGCGCCGCCATCGCGGCGATCCGCGAGCTCACGCCGGATCCCAAGCGCGCCCAGCGCCTCGTGAGCCTCTACAAATTCGCGCGCGTGAAGGTCTTCGTGCGCCTCACGAAGCTCCGCGACGACATGGCCAAGCGCAACGTCGCGAGCCTGCTCACCTCGCAAGAAGACTACGACCACGTGCGCGGCCTGTCGCGCTCCGGCCGCATCATCGCGACCCGCGCCGACCTCACGAAGTCGGGCGCGCTGCGCCAGCTCGCCGACGTGCTCGGCGAAGCCGCCCTCCCCGTGCACGTCATGTACATGTCGAACGCCGAGCAGTACTTCGCGTATCGTCCGGTGTTCCGCGCCAATGTCCAGGCGTGGCCAGCGTCCACCAAAGCGTTGGTGCTGCGCACGCGGCCGATGGCGCGCGACTACACCTACGTGGTGCAGCCGCTCGACGAGTTCCGCGAGCAGCTGGCGCGCCCCGAGGTGAGATCGGTGCGTGACCTCGCGCCCAAGCGTGTCCTCACCGCCAAGCGCCCGCTCTACGACGTGCCACGTGATCCTCCCATGGAGAAGCCGCGCAAGGTCGCCAAGAAGCGTCCCGCAAGACCCCTGCAAGCAGCCAATCGGTGATCGCCGCTCTCATCGTCAGCGCCCTCGTCGGCTCGGCGTCCGACTTTCGCTTCCAGCTCACGCTGCAAGGCGAGCCCGATCTCGAGCTCGCCATACGCGCCGCGGACGACGGCGCCTGCGTGCTGCGGGTAGCGAATCAAACCGCGCAGTGGCGGGTGCTCCAGGGCGCGGAGGACAACCCCGCGGGGGCCTCGGCTTACGTTCCAGGCCGCGCGGCGACGCGTATCGAGGTGCTCTCCGCGGGACTGTCCGTCATCGCGGTCTTGCACGACAAGAGCAGCGGCAAGCTCCTGGCCAAGGTCGCCGGCCGCTGCGAGCGCCCCAGTGGCCGCGTCGACATGACTGGCAAGTCGCGTGTGACCGCGAAAAAAGACATCGACTTGTGCTCCAAGGCGGCCTTCGGCGACCCGGCGTACTTCGTGGGCACGGTCGCCATGCCCACGAAGCTCTACACCTTCGAGGAGAAGGACGGCCGCGCCTTGGTGCGCTTGGAGCTCGTCACGCTCGCTCAGCTCGCCTGCACGGGCGCCGCCGCGCTCGACGTCACCGCGGACCTGCCGTGGAAGTACGAGGACGTGACGTTCTTCGAAGCGGAGCGCGCCTTCACCAAGGACGGAACGCTGACGGGCAAGAGCTATTGGTCGCCCGCCATGATCGACGCCGAGCTCCGCAGGCTCGCCGCCGAGCACCAGCAAGACGCGCGGCTCGTCACCATCGCGACGACGCGCCAGGGACGCCCGGTGCAGGCGCTCGCCATTGGCACCAACCTCACGCAAGACGACGCCCGCCCCACCATCTTGCTGAACGGCGGCCACCACGGCGACGAGCTCCTCTCGACGAGCATCGTGATGGAGGCGGCGAAGGCGCTGCTCACCGACAAGCGCGTAAGGAAGCTGCGCGACCAGGTCGTGTTCTGGTGCGTGCCCATCGTCAACCCGGATGGATTACGGATGTTCCTCGACGTCTCGGTGCGCGCTGGCCGCAAAAACGGACACGACGCGGACGGCGACGGTCAGCGCGGCATCCATGACGGCGTCGATCTCAACCGCAACTACCCGTTCAAGTGGCGCACCACGGCGAGCGCCGGCCCCAAGGCTGACGAGCCGCTCGGCCGCATGTATCCCGGCCCGCAGGCAGGCTCGGAGCCCGAGACGCAGGGGATGATGAACCTCGCGAAGAGCGAGCACTTCGTGGCGTCGGTCTCGTATCACATGGGCACCGTCGCCCTGCTCGCGCCGTACACCGTGGGGAGCGCCGCGGACCCGACGCCGAACGAGGCCGTGAGCGTCGCCGAGGACGTCGTGAAGGCGCTGCCGCCGCACCCCGAGGGCAAGGCGCTGCAAGTGAAGAAGAAGCTCTACGAGGTCGATGGCACCGATCAGGACTGGCACCGCTACGAGAACGGCACGGTCGCCCTGCTCGCCGAGGTCGCGAGCTGGCCACCACCGCAAGACGTGAAGCGCCGTGACGCCATCATCCGCTGGAGCGGTCAGCTCTGGCAGGCGCTCGCCAAGCGCTTCACCGATGGTCCGTCGCTCAGCATCCGCGGCGGCGGCAACGTCACCATCGATGGGCAGAAGCTCCCGAACGGCGAGCGCTGGACACCGCGGCCGCGCGGCTCATTGAGCGCGCGCTACACCACCAGCGGCGCGCACCAGATCACCGCCGACGACGACGGCCGGGTCACGACGAAGAACGTGACGGTCGGTAAGCGTAACCAGGTGCTCGTGTTGCCGTAGCCGTCACCGCAATGCGCTGGCCTCGCTCTCCGAGGCGGCGCAGCGAAAACCGAAGTGGTGATAGACCGGGTGGTTCGCGGGCACATGGAAGCGCCGGTTGGTCGTGGTCGCGTGCTCGGCGGGCCAGTACCAGGAGCCGCCGCGCACGACACGCTCGCTGTGATCGGGGCATTGCAACGCGCCGTCACAAGGGCCGCGCGGGTTGTCTTTCGTGCACGCGGAGCCGCACGCCGCGTAGCTCGGCGACGCCCAATCGAAGACCCACTCCTGGGCGTTGCCACTCATATCGAAGAGCCCCGGGCCGGTCGCTGGCCGTGAGCCCACCTCGAGCGTGCGGCCCTTCTCGGGATGGCCGTGCTGCTTCGTCACACCACAGCTCCGCCGCCCTTGCTCGTCCATGATCACCGCGCGCTCACAGGTCGCGCGCTCGTCGCCCCATGGAAACTTGCGGCCATCACTGCCGCGCGCGGCCTTCTCCCACTCCGCTTCGCTCGGCAGGTGCTTGCCCATGGCCTTGCAGTACTGCACCGCGTCGAACCACTTCACGCCGACCTTCGGCTGCTTGGGGCGTGAATAGTCGCTGTAGTTGGTCTTTGCTTCCCGGCACTTCTTCGCCGCGACACAGGCGTCGTAGTGCGCCACGTCGACCTCGTAGACGTCCATGTAAAAGGTGTCCACGACAACGGATGCACGAGGCCGCTCGTTCTTCGGGCCGTCGTCCGAGCCGCGCAGGAATGCCCCACCTTCGACGCAGACCATGCCCCCTGGCGGGATGTCACAGGGAGCCGACAGGAGGATGATGACCGCCGCCAGGATCACCCGTGTATTGTGACAGGATGCGCCGTACGAGTCTCGTCTTCTCCCTGTTTCTCGCCGCTTGCGGCAGTGGCGTCTCCAATCCGAACACCGCCGGCGGCGATGAAGACCGCGTCCTCGACATCCAGGACGACGACGCTCCGAGCGACACACAGCCCACCTTTCCGCAGCTCGCCGCGATCATCGTCGGCGACGAGCACGTCGCCGACGGCGCGGGCACGGTGACCCTCACGGCCCAAGACGTCGATGTCGCGAACCCCACGTACACCTGGAGCTTCGGTGACGGCGGCGTCGGCACCGGCCGCAGCGTGACGCACACCTACGCCACCAAGGGCTGCTTCGAAGTGTCGCTCACGGTGAGCGCCGAGCAAGCGCTCAGCGGCAGCACCGCCGCGAACGTGTACGCTCCAGCGGACTTCGACGGCACCTTGAACGGCCTTCCTCCGGCGCACGGCTTCGTCGCGCGCATCGGTGGCAGCGGCGACGGCAAGCTCGAGCTCAGCGGCACGATGACGAGCCCGGGCTGGCGGGCCATCGAGGTCGAGCTCTCCACCAATGGCACGGTCGAGTCGGCACAGACGCACACGCTGTGCGCCACGGCGGCCGAGCCATTCGAATTCATCGCCAACATCCCCGCGACGCTCACCAAGCACGACATCACGGTGCGCGCCGTCGTCGGCGAACGGAGCGAGCCCCTGGGCAGCACCACCGACATCGTCGCTGGCGACGTCATCATCATCCAGGGCCAGAGCAACGCCGAGGCCAACAACTACACCGCCGCCGCGCTTCCCGAGAACGACTTCGTGCGCTCGTGGGGAACCTCGGCGCTCGACAAGCCCAACAGCGAGGCGGACAACTCCTGGCATCTGGCGACCCGCGCTCAGGTGCAAGGCCCCGGCAGCGTCGGCCAATGGGCCATGAAGATGGCGCTCGATCTCGTCGCGGAGCATAAGGTGCCCCTCGCTGTCCTCAATGGCGCACACCCAGGCCAGCCCATCGGCTGGTTCCAGCGCGATGACGCCAACCACGTCAACACCAACACCAACTATGGCCGCCTGTTGCGGCGGGTGCGCGGCGCCGGGGTCGACCAGGCGGTGCGCGCCATCCTCTACTTCCAGGGTGAGTCCGACGCGAGCAACGCGGCCGGGCACCGTGACGGCTTCAACGCGCTGGTCGCCGACTGGCGCGATGACTTCCCGACCGTCGAGCACATCTACACCACGCAGGTGCGCCCGGGATGTGGTGACCCGACCATCGAGCTCCGCAACAACCAGCGCCTCTTGGGCCACGGCCAGCCCGGCGTGCACACGATGAGCACCACCGCCATGGACGCGCACGACGGCTGTCACTACAGCTACGTCGGCGGCTACGAGCTGCTCGGGCAGCAGTACGCGCGCCTCCTCGGCCGAGATCTCTACGGCGCCGACATCACCGACGTCGAAGCGATCGACGTGGAGAGCGCCACCTATGACGCCACGAACAGCCGCATCCTGGTGGTGACGCGCAGCGATGCGTCCGCTTTCACGGTCGAGCCCAGCCTCGGCTCGAGGTTCACCGTCTTCGGCGCCGCGTATACGGTCAGCGGCGTGACCATGGATGGCAACACCATGGTGCTCACCCTCAGCGGACAGGCGGTGAGCGCGCCCACCCAGGTCTGCTACAACGGACACAGCGGCGCCGGCCCCACCCTGCTCAACGCGCGCGGCGTCGGGCTGTTGGCTTTCTGCCTGCCGCTCTAGAACCGCCGCGCGAGCTACTCCTCGAGTAGCCCGACCACGTCTTCGCTCATGCCGAGGTTCCCGAGGCTCTGTTGCAGGTGCCCGAGGAAGGCGCGGTTGTCGAGCACCGAGAGGTTCTGCATCTCGAGGGCGCCGATACGGTCCTCCGGCGTGAACGCCGACGCGACCTTCTCCATCGACAGCTTGTGCGGATCGTACGCCATGTAGGCGGCGACCGTGTTCAGGATGGTGTAGTCGTCGCCACGGCGTAGCTCGAGGGTGACCTCGCCCGTGATCGCGGACGCGACCCAACGGGTGAGCGCGTCGCGCAGGATGAGCGCCTCCGGATCGAACCACTTGCCTTCGTAGAGCAAGCGGCCGAGACGGCGTCCCAAGTTGGCGTAGGTGTCGATGGTGTTCTCGTTGTGAATCGCGCTGACGAGCCGCTCGTAGCCGATGTGCAAGAGCGCCATCCCCGGCGCCTCGTAGATGCCGCGGCTCTTGGCGTCGATGACGCGGTTCTCGATCTGATCGCTCATACCGAGCCCGTGGCGTCCGCCAATGCGGTTCGCCTCGAGGAAGAGCTCGAAGGTCGACTTGAAGCGCTTACCGTTCAGCGCCACCGGCACGCCCTTGTCGAACTGGATGGCGACGGTCTCGGGCTCGATGACGACGTCCTTCTTCCAGAAGGCAACGCCCATGATCGGGTCGACGATGCGCATGCCGCTGTCGAGGTTCTCGAGATCCTTCGCCTCGTGCGTGGCGCCCAGGACGTTCGAGTCGGTCGAGTACGCCTTCTCGGTGGACATCGAGTACGGCAGACCTTCGGCCTGCAGGAACTCCGACATCTCCTTGCGGCCGCCGAGCTCGCTCACGAACTGCTGGTCGAGCCAGGGTTTGTAGATCTTGAGGTCGGGGTTGGTGAGGATGCCGTAGCGGTAGAAGCGCTGGATGTCGTTGCCCTTGTGGGTCGACCCGTCACCGAAGACGTTCACCTTGTCCTCGCGCATCGCCTTGATGATCGCGGTCGTGGTGACTGCCCGCCCGAGCGGAGTGGTGTTGAAGTACTTCTTGCCGCCCACCGAGAGGTGGAAGGCGCCGCACTGGATGGCGAGGATGCCTTCCTTCACCAGGCGCTCTTTGCAATCGACGAGGCGGGCCGAGACCGCGCCGTGCTTCAAAGCGGACGGCGGGATCTCCGCGGGATCTTTCTCGTCCGGCTGCGCGAGGTCGGCCGTATAGGCATGAACCTTCATGCCCTTCTTGTTGAGCCATGCGACGGCGCAACGCGTGTCGAGGCCGCCCGAGAAGGCGATGCCGATGGAAGTACCTTTGGGGGGGAGCTGCCGGTAGATCCTGCTCATGGCAGGCGGGTGTACCAGCCGCTGGGGCCGGGGTGAAGTGGTGTCGGGGTCGGCCAACGCGTCGCCGCGTCGGACCGGCCGATACAGACGCATCCCCATGTCAATCCGCATCTCCCGCAACGTCGGTGCTCCCGTCGAAGGCCTCCCTGCGCCCCAATCCCTTGGGCCGAAGGAGCGCGCCCGCCAATTGCCCGACGCGCCGCGCGGTGCCCCGAGCCCCTCGCCGCCGCGCTTGGTGGATGGCCTCGCCGCTCCGGCACCTGCCCCACGCCTGCTCATGCGGCGCATCTTGCCCGACGGCGCCGGCGTCACCATCACCGTCAACGGCGCCCCCGTGGCGTTTCGCACCGTTGCGCAGGCCCAAGCGCACCTCGCCACCGTGCGCTCCGGGAGCGTCGAGTCGATCGTCTTCTACGGCCACGGCTCGCCGGGCTCGATGAGCATCGGTGAAGAGGGCCTGAGCGCGGGGAGCGTCGCCGCCATGCTGCGCGGCAAGCTCGCGCCCAACGCGCGCGTCGAGCTCTTCGGCTGCAACACCGCGAGCATCGGCGATCCGAGCCTCGGCCTCAACGTCGGCGCGACCATCTTCTTTGGCCTTTCGTCGCTCGTCCGCCGGCTCGTCTACTTTAGCGTACCCGTGCTCGCCGGCGGCGCGGACAAGGCGCAAATGGAAGCCATGTGGGACGAAGACATGGCGCGCGACACCAGCACGCTCTTACCAGGCGCCCGCGTCACTGGCTTTCGTACCTTCGCGTTCCCCGCCGACCGCCTGGTCCCAGGGTCGCGCAACCCGACGCCCTCGGAGCACGTGCTGGCGCTGCCGGTCACCTACCGTGACGGCCGCGAGGTCACGGACGCTCCACGAGCTCGCTGAACGGCAAGCGCGCGGTGCTCTCGCCCTTCAAGGCGCGCGACACGACGAGCTGATTGAGCACGTCGTAGAGCGCGTTGACGCCGGCGGTGCCACCGTTGGGACAGAGGAAGCCGAGCGGCGGCCCGCCAGTCGTCTGGATGGGTACGTAGTCTTCGCCGGGGATGTTGGTCGAGCGCCGGCCAGGCTCGGTGTAGTGCCCTGCCCCGCGCACGTTGATGAGCACGTCGCCCGCATGACCGCGACGCTGCTCGGCGACACGGCGCACCGCGACGTCCGACGGCCACATGGCGTCGTCCACCGCGCCAACCGACACGATGCGTCCGCGATAGCCGCCAACGTCGATGACCGCCGTCCCTGGCTCGTAAGCTTCGAAGCCCGGACGCAGGGGGGCGACCGGTACCTTCTCGCCGTACCAGTCGTAATAGCGGAGCGTGCCGCTCGCGCGCGCCATCGCCAGCGCCTCCTCGGGCTGCATGACGCCCTTGCCCTTGGCCGCGAACGGCAGCGGCTTGCCTCCCAGGGTCCACGAGGAGAGCTCCGGCTCGCCCTTGAAGTCGGCGCCGTTGATCTTGCTGCCGACCGCGAAGTCGAGCGGACGCAGCGGCACGACGTTCCGAACGCCCAAGCGGTCACCCAGGTGCTGCGCCACCAGCAATGCGGCCTCGCCGCCACGTGATTCGCCGAGGACGCTGAGCTCGCCACAGAACGGCTGCGCCTTCGCCCACGCGATGGCGCGCCCGAAGCGCTCGAGGGGGAGCTCGTCGATGAGGTGATGGATGGCGCCCGTACCGACGCTCGGGTCCTTGGCGTCGTAGGTGAAGTAGCGCAGCGCCACGACCGCGAAGCCCTGTGACGCGAGATAGCTCGCCCAGCCGTTGGGGATGTTGCCGCCCGAGCCGCCCCAGACCACGACGGTGGGGAGCGTCTTACCGGCGCTGTTCGGCGGCAGCAGCGTGTAGCCGACCATGCCGTCGCGCGCGGGGTCGAGATCGGTACGCGTCACGCCCTCGGCGTTCGCGGTAAACTCCTGGCGCGCGAGGACCGCTGGCGGCAGAGGTCCTTCCCCCGCGGCCGGCTGGGCGCTGATGAGCACGCGGTCACCGCCCGCCATCGCGGGTACGAAGCTCGCTTGCCGAGGCGTGAGGAAAGCGTTGGGCTTTTCACCCATGAGCTTCAACGCCACGGTTCCGCCATAGCGACGCTCCTCCCGCGTGGGCTCGCGCCCGAGCACATCGCGGAGCGCGAGCAGGCCCAGGTCGACCTTGCCCGCGGCGTCGGCGGTTGCCTGGAGCTCGCGGACCAGGGACATGTCGGCGCTCGTCGGGTGCGGCCGGACCATGGTGACCACGTAGGCGCGGCCCGCCGCGAGGCCCGAGAGGACCAGCGGCAGCTCGATGTCGCTCGCGAGACGGGTTGGTCCCAGCGGCGGGAAGGCCTCCGCCGTGAGGGCGCGGACCCGGGAGGGCTGAGCGCTTCGGCGCACCAGCTGGTCTGCCGGCGGAGCCGAAGGTTGCTCGGACTGCGCGATCGAAAAGTGCCGTAGTGGCGCTAAAGTACCTGTGATCCGCTTTATCCCGTCCATACGCCCTGCCTCCCCACTGAAACAGCTTGGACGGCGTTTATCGGTTCTGTGCCAGGCGCGTTTTCACGAAATCTTTGCCAGGTGAAACCGATACGGGAGCCATGCAGAAATCAGTGAGTCCATCGCTGAGGGTTCTCCCGAATCTTCCGCAAGGACGGGTGTCCTTTGGTCCGGCTTCCTTCCAGCAGGATGTCAGCAAGTTCACCAAGGACGTGCTGGCCGCCAAGGGCCTCACGAGCGACAAACCTGGTTTCTTCGAGAACCGCGCCGTTGCCAGCCTGGCACGTGAGTCCGAGGTCGAGATCAAGCGCCTCGTCGACCGTCACGGTCCCGAGCTCGATGCCCGCCTCGCCGAGCGCGCCATCGACCGCACCCAGTTCCGCATGGACACCAAGAAGACCGACCGCCGCGCCTGGTTGGTCTCTGGCGCCATCTTCTTTGGTGCTCTCTTGGGCTTCGCCGCGGCCGGCTACGGCATCGGCCTGGGCTTCAAGCACTTCTTCAGCCCGGCGGTGGCCGAGGGCATCCAGGCTGGTTGGAATCCGGTCTGGTACACGGTCGGCGGCGGCATCGTCGGCGCCTGCACCTCGCTCTTCAACGACAAGGTGACCGCGCCGGTCCGCGCTTGGATCAACCGCATGGGCTTCAAGGGCGCCCCGGTCCAGGCCAACGAGATCAAGTCGCTCACCAACGAGCTCGTCTTCGCCAACATGGTGGAGAACACCGCCGACGGCCGCTTCAACGCGGGCCGCTTCGCGCTCACCGTCTACCTCATCGACAGCGAGCGCTCGTTCGCGACCGCGGCCAACAAGATGCGCGAAGCCCGCGCCGCCAAGTCGCCCGAGGAGAAGAAGGCGGCGCTCGAAGCCGGTGCCTTCGCGGTTGCGGCGCAGCTCATCAACGACGAGCTGTTCTGGTTCAACTTCGACCCGCACAACACCGAGCTCTTCCACTACGTGCACTTGCGCTTGGGCCCGGCGTTCTCGAAGTGGACGCAGGACGAGGTCAAGGAGTTCCGCGAGATGGTGGTGGCCCGCGTCCGTGACGAGCGGCCAAAGGTGCAGTCCGAGGGCCGCCCCGAGCTCGAGACCGCCATCAAGAACTACTACGAGCCGTGGATCGACAACTGCATGTTCGGTCCGCCAAAGCAGGCAGAGCCGAAGCCCGCCGACGAGGCGCCGCAGCAGGTGGCCCATGCGGGTTGACCCCAAGGTCGCCCAAGCGACCCCACCACAACCCCCGGCTCCCAAGCCACCGCCAACCGAGGAAGAGAAGAAGAAAGCCGCGCGGAAGGCCAACTGGATCTCCGCGGGTATCTTCTTCGCCGCGACCGGCGCCGGCGCGGGCGTCAGCTACGTGCTGAATTCGTTCGCTCCCAAGGCCGTCGGCAAGGCGACCGAGCCGGTCTTGAACACCACGGTCGGCGTCGGCCAATCGGCCGGCGGGCGCTTCCAGGAGCAGTACCTCACGCCCATCCGCTCGTGGGTCTTCCGCACCTCGACCGGCCCCGGCAGCGACGCCGCGATGAACAACGGCGGCACCCAGCAGAGCAAGGTCATCTACCCCGCCATCCTGGCCAGCATGATCGAAGTCAGCAACCAGCGTAACAAGCTCAATGGCCGCGTCAGCGGACAGTCGGACGGCTTCGCGTTCTACCGCGCCCTCCTCCAGGTGAGCTGCGAGGCCGCGAGCGCCCGTATCGCCGAGGGCGATCTCCGCGGCGGCGCCCGTCACTTGGCCGGCGCGCTCTACCACGATCACCGCATCTGGATGGAGATGTCGCCGAAGAGCCAGCACACCTTCGACCGCATGTACATGCAGATGTATCCGTACTTCCATCAGCTCCCGAAGGAGAAGCTGGAGGAGCTCCGCAAGGCCGTGCGTGACGAGGCCGAGCGGCTCTCGAGCGGTAAGCGCGAAGGCCTCGGCGAGTACGTCGACGCCATCGTCAAGGGCATCACCTCGGGCGAGCCGGAGAAGCGCTTCGCGCACCCCCTCGTGTTGCAGGCGCCTGGCGAGAAGGCGACGGTCTCGCTCGAGGCCGTGCGGCAGCTCGCCCCCGCCGCCAACGACGAGAACCCCGACAGCGAGATCCGCGCGGCCATCGAAGCGCACTTCAAGCAGCTGCTCGACGGCAAGAACTGGTTCCAGCGCTTCCAGCTGCGCCGCACCCAGCGCCGGGTCACCAAGAACGTGCTCAAGATCTGCGACGCCAAGATGAAAGAGCTTGGCCGCACGCTGAGCATGGAAGAGCTCTGGACCGTCGTGCAGGGCTCGCTGAACGCCGACGCGAGCAAGCGCATCGAGAACAAGATCACCGCGATCTCGTTCGGCGCCTTCGCGGGCGTCGGCGCCGCATCCGGCGTCGGCAAGTTCTACCTGGAGAAGGCGGTCTCGCCGCAGATCATGATCGGTCTCGAGGCCGTCGTGTTCACCCTGGTCGGCATCGCCATGGGCACCGCCGGCTCGTTCTTCCAGGACCGCTTCAACAACATCGCCCGCGCCTTCGGCTACGGCGGCATGGAGAAGCTCACCCTCGGCGGTCACGTCGAGCGCGAGCTCCTCGACAACCTGCTGCGCACCTGGACCGTCGACGGCCGCGTCTTCGGCGGCCGCAACGCCTACCAGTGGTACTCCCGCTACCTGCACGGCGTGGTCACCGACGCGCAGAGCGCCATCAAAGCCGGCGAGCTCGACGTCGCGGCGACCTACCTCGCCAACGCCTCCGAGTACGGCCGCACCATGTTCTTCTCGTTCTCGCCGCTCATGGAGGTCTTCGAGCTCTTCTTCGACAAGGTGGGGCCCCACTTCGACTGCCTCACCGAGGCGCAGCGCGACGAGCTGCTGCGCATGGTCGAGGAGCAGCTCCAGCAGCGCGGCGCGACGCCGAAAGAGATGACCATCTACCACAAGCCCTTCATCCAGGGCTTGCTGCTGACCAACGTGGAGCCGAGGAAGGCGTAAGGCCTGCCCGCGAAGACGGACGCCCTATCGGCTCGGGCGGACGCTCCACCAACGGTGAACAGCCCCGCGCTGGTCGGGTCGTGCTCACTTGCGCGCGGACTGCGGTGAAGTCGTAGCGGCGGCGTCGGAGGGACGCGCCTACGCACCCGTGCGTGTGAGCTTATGTTCGGGCTCGAAACCGTGCCTCCGATGCACACGGCGCGGGCGAGGGATGAGCCTCACCCGGCCGTATGCTATCGGAATGCGGGTCGCCGGACTTCAGTCTCGACGACCGAAGCAGCACGAATCTCCCTTGCGGGAGAAAGCACTTAGGCGGTCTTGAGCTCGACCTTAGCGCCGGCCGCTTCGAGCTTCTTCTTGAGCTCTTCGGCGTCCTTCTTCTCGAGGCCTTCCTTGACGACCTTCGGAGCGCCGTCAACCAGGTCCTTGGCTTCCTTGAGGCCAAGACCGGTCGCCGCGCGGACTTCCTTGATGACGTTGATCTTGTTCGCGCCGCCGTCCGCGAGGACGACGTTGAACGCGCTGGGCTCCTCGGCCGCGGCAGCGCCACCGGCGCCACCGGCCGCGGGGGCCGCCATCATCACACCACCGGCCGCCGCCTCAAGGCCATGAACTTCCTTGAGGTAGTCGCCGAGCTCTTTCGCTTGGAGGAGCGTCAGGGCAACGATCTTGTCGCCGAGGCCCTTGATGTCCGCATTCCAATTACGTGCTGCTTCTGCCATTTGCCTACTCCTGATAATGGTGTCCGCTTTTGCGGTCACCAAGATTTGATATTTGAAAACTTCGAACTGTCATCGACCAGCTTTTCAGCCGGCCTTCGCTTCCTCGGCGTCTTTCGCCTTGGTCTCGATGGCGCCGACGATACGGCCAGCCGGGTTCTTGATCTGACCGGCGACCTTGCGGCCCGGCCCCATGATCATGCCGAGGATCTGACCAATCATCTCCTCGCGGCTCGGCATCTTCGACAGGGCTTCGGCTTCCTTCGCCGTGATCGCCTTGTTGTCGAAGATCCCGCCCTTCACCTTGAGGTGCTCGGGCATCTCCTTGAGCGCCTCGAACAGCGACTTGGCGGCCGCGATCGGATCCTTGAAGCCGAGGACGACGCCGGTCGGCGTGCCCTTCAGGGACTTCGCCGCACCCTCGTACGAGGTGCCAGCGATGGCCCGCTTCATCAGCGTGTTCTTGACCACGCGGAAGCCGATCTCCTGAGCGCGGAACTTCTTGCGGAGGTTCGTGACCTCTTCGACGGTCAGGCCGGTGTAGTCCACGAACAAGACCGCCGCCGCGCTGGCGACTTCCTTGGTGAGCGTCTCGACCGACTGTTCTTTTTGTGCACGCAACATGGTTGATTCCTTGGTGTCTGCTGTCGCGGATTAGACCGCGGCGGCGACGTCCACCTGTGTCGGGTCGATCTTGATGCCGGGGCTCATGGTCGCGCTGACCGTGATGCTCTGGACGTAGGTGCCCTTCGAGGTCTGCGGCTTCTGGCGGATGACCTGCTCGACGAGGACGCGGAAGTTCTCTTCCAGCGCCTTGGCGTCGAAGCTCATCTTGCCGATGGGAGCCTGCACGATACCGGCCTTCTCGACGCGGAACTCGATGCGGCCGGCCTTCGACTCTTTGACCGCCTTGGCGACGTCGGTGGTCACGGTGCCGACCTTCGGGTTCGGCATGAGGCCGCGGGGACCGAGGATCTTCGCGATCGGACCGATCTTCGGCATCATGTCCGGGGTCGCGATGGCCTTGTCGAAGTCGAGCCAGCCACCCTGGATCTTGGCGACCAGGTCTTCGGCGCCGACGATGTCCGCGCCAGCGGCCTTGGCTTCGGCTTCCTTGTCGCCCTTGGCGAACACGAGGACGCGCACGGTCTTACCGGTGCCGTTCGGGAGGTTGACGACGCCACGGACCATCTGGTCCGACTGGCGCGGGTCGACGCCGAGCTTGATGGCAACGTCGACGGACTCGTCGAACTTGGCCACCTTGAACTTCTTCAGGACGTTGAAGGCTTCGGTGATCGCGTAACGCTTCTGAGCTTCGACGAGCTCAGCATTAGCGCGGAAGCGCTTGCTTGGCTTGGCCATGATTCCTCCGCAGTGACTAGCGACCGTTCGGCTACCGCCTACTAGGTCTCCTGCTATTTCGAGCGGGCCCTAATGCCGACTGGGCCCAAGATTGTCAAGCGGGATGTGCAGATTGATCGCGACCCGGCAGCGCCGCCAGCCGCTTGGGATAGTCGAATGCCACCAACTCGGCCTCGATGTCGACCGCCGCTGGACCGCCGCGGAGGGAGGCAAGGAGCTCATCCAGCTCCCCACGGAGCCGATCGTACGTCGCCCTGCCCTCGGGAACACGCGTCCGGCCATAGCCCACGAGACGGCCCAGGCCATCGACGTAGGCGCCAACCCAGGAGGCCGCCGCTTCGGCGAGCGCACGGCGGCGAGAAGGAGTGTCGACGAATCCATCGAGCGCGACCAGC
>JBDHVB010000091.1:0-19691 GCA_039809465.1 Myxococcota bacterium | reverse complement strand
CAAGGCCGACACCGTCTCGTCGATGATCGCGCCCCGCCTGTCGCTCGCCCAGCGCGTCTTTTCGACCAAAGCGCTGGGGCGCTTGGCGGTTGCCGCGATCGCGATCGTGGTGGCCCTGCACCCGTCGACCCGCGCCGCGGCCGAGAACATGGTCAGCGCGCTCGGTGCCGATGACATGTCGCTCTCGCTGAGTGATCCGCGCGATCCCAAGGAGTTCGTCTCGGACCTTGCGATCGTCATGCCGCGCCCGACGATCGTCCTGACCCGCCAGGATGCGGTCGCCCAGGAGCTCCTGAAGTTCTCGCGCACCATGTCCACCCAGGACGTCCTGCGCACCGCGCAGGCGATCAGCGAAGAGGCCGAGCGCTTGGGTTACGACCCGTTGCTGCTCCTCGCCCTCATCCACATCGAGTCGTTCTACGACCACCTGGCTCTTTCGTCGGTGGGCGCCGAGGGCCTCATGCAGCTCATGCCGCCAACCGCCGAGTGGATGGCCGGCCGCCTGCAGCTCCGCTGGGACCAGGGCCACACCTTCGACCCGGTGCTGAACGTGCGCTTGGGCTCGCAGTACCTCGCCTACCTGCACCGGGAGTTCGGCCGCATGGACTATGCGCTTACAGCGTACAACCGCGGCCCACACGCCACCCGCTATCTGGTCGACCGCTTTGGGCGCCTGCCGCCGCCGATCTACGACTTCTACGCTGCCAAAGTCTTGGGCCACTACGAGAAGCTGAAGGCGATGTACGGCAAATTGCCGATGGGATGATATCCTTGGGGCTGTGAAGGCCTACGCGAGCTTTAGAGAGCGCGCCCTCCACGAGAGCCTGCGCTACGGCGATGACCCTTATGTGTTTCTGCGCGAGCTCGTGCAGAACGCGAGGGACGCCGGCGCCCGCCTCGTTCGCGTCGCCGTGTCCGTCGAAGCTAGCCGCGCCCGCATCGTCTTCGAGGATGACGGCAGCGGCATGAGCTTCAAGCACGCCAAGGGCTACCTCTTCCGGCTCTACGCGAGCTCCAAGGAGGACGAGACCGACGCCGCTGGCCGCTTCGGTGTCGGCTTCTGGTCGGTGCTGCGCTGGGCGCCCGAGAGCCTGCGCATCGAGTCGCGTACGGGCGACGATCGTGGAGCGACCGAGGCATGGGGCGTCGAGCTCGACGCTGGGCTCTCCAAGGTCACCGATGTGCGCTGCGGCCTCGAGCGGGGCGGCACGCGCATCGTCTTGGACCGCGTCATGCGCGATGGCGACCTCGAGAGCTTGGCGCGGACCGTGCGCGAGCGCTTGGCTTATTACTGCAAGTACGTGCGGGTGCGCGGCGGCAAGGAGCGGCTGCAGCTCTGGTGCAACGGCGAGCGCCTCGATCGTGAGCTCGACGTCGCGTCCGTCATGGAAGACAGTGGGAGCGAAACGACCCTCGCGATGAGCTTCGCGAGCGCGGGGGCCTCGGGCATCGTGGCGCTCGCGGCGACGCCCAAGGTGCTGCTCTACGCTCGCGGCTTGCTGGTGAGCGAGACCGCCGTGCTCGATGAGCTCGACGGCGCCGCGAGCGGCAGGCGCGATGCGTTCGGCTCGAGCGGCCTTGCGCCGGTGGTGGTGCTCAACTCCGACCGGCTCGACGTGGTGCTCTCACGCCGCAAGCCGCGCGACGGCCGGGAGCTGCGCCGGCTGATGCGGCTCGCGCGGGCGCGACTCGACCGGCTGGTGAGTCACGCGGTCGACGGCGTCGTCGACCGCAGCCCCCTCGCGCGGGTGAGCGACATGATCGCCGGCGGCGTGCGGGCGCTGGGGGGCGGGCTCGCCGTCGCGGTGCTCTTGGTGTGGCTGCTGGTGATCGGTGTCGGGGCGCTCGCGGCGTTGTTGTTCTGGCGTGTGCCGCAAGGTGGAGCAGGGGAGCGCACGATCATCACGGTCGTGCGTGGGCAGGCGGGTATGCCCGAGCCGCGGCCCGCCGTGGGGAGCGCCGATACGATGCCGGCGAGTGGTCCGCGGCCGGTCGCCAATATTGTCGGTTATGGCGGAGCCATCGTCGACGTGCCGGATAGCTACGGACCCGCGTGGAGCTTCAACTACAACGCCGGGCCCCCGCGCGTCTTCTTCAAGGCGCTGACGCTCGACAACTACGAGAGCGCCCACGGCTTCGTGCGGCGCGGTCTGCCCGTGACGGGTGAGTACGTCGGCGTGACTTGCGGGCGCGGCCCGCGCGGCTGCATCGCGGTGGAGACCGACGTCGTCGCCAACGACACTCCGTTCGTGCTGCCCGTGCCGACGGGCTTCGGCGTGGTCGAGGGCAGCGTGACGCTCGATGGCGCGCCCCAGGTGCTCGCCAGCAACGCGGTGAACGAAGCCCTGCTGCAGCTGGCGGCGGGCCGCCGTGGGACATTGCGCTACCAGGTGGCGCCCGCGCCGGGAGCTTCACATCCGCCGACCACGACGCAGGCCGTGAGCTTCGGCGAGCCGTGGGACGGTTTGCTCGCGCGGGCCGTGAAGCTGCCGGTGCCGGCGCGCGTCGAGCTGGTGACGAGCTTCGTGCGCGACAATGTCCGCTATGACGTTACGCCCATGACCGCCGCGCTGTTCGCGCAGGCGCGCGGCGATTGGCACACCCGGGTGCTCGCGGTCGGCGCTGGCGACTGCGACGTGAAGAACGGCTTGAACGCGCTGCTCTTGCGTCAGATCGGCGTCGATGCGCGGCTCGCCATTGGCATCGCCGGCGAGGACGGCGTCGCGCGGCCAAGCTTGCACGCCTGGACCGAATATCTGCTGAACGGCCGCTGGCACGTGAAAGACGCGACCGGCCAACCCGCGGGCTTCGACGCGGCCGGAGAGCGGGCGAGGGAGATGGCGGCGACACGCGGCGCCGCGAAGGACTCGGCGGTGGTCGCGGTGGGGATGCCGAGCACGGCGCGGCCGGCGAAGGGCCGCAAGGCAGAGCGGCGCGCGGCGGCCATGGCGGATGCGATGGGAGCTCGGAGTGCCGTGGGTGTGGCTGAGCGTTCGGAGACAGCGCCTCGCGGGGAGCCGCCGCCCGTCAGCGATACGATCATGCAGCTGGAGACGGCGCTGATGGCTCCGGCTTCGGTCGCGCTGCCGTCCGCTGCGCCTTCGTCTGACGCGGTGCCGTCCGCTGCGCCTTCGTCTGCCGCGTTGCCGTCCGGCGCGCCTTCGTCGGTCGCGTTGCCGTCCGCTGCGCCTTCGTCCGCCGCGCAGCCGTCCGGTGCGTCTTCGTCCGCCGCGCCTTCGCCCGCCGCACCGCTAGCCGTCGTGCCATCATCCGCGCCCGAGAGCATCGCGGCCGGGCCGCAGAGTGCCACGAAGCGCCCACCCTGGCTCCTCGTATTGGAGGCGGCGGGCGCGCGTGTCGTTGCTTGGACGCGCCAAGTGCCGCCGCCCATCCTCTGGAGCACCGGCATCGCGCTTGGCAGCCTCGTCGTCATCGCCTTCATGGCGCGCCGCCGCGTGCGTGAGCTCTTGGTGAACGAGGGCCCGCAGGACGCCCGCCGTGAAGCGCTGGCGAAGATGGTGCATGACATGCTCACGCAGCCGCACGCCTGGCGTGGGGTGGGGCGTGCCTGGCACCAGCGGCTCTTGCCGGTGCTCTCGGGGCGGCCGATGAGCCTCGAAGAAGCGCTGCGCCGCGCCCGTGACAACGTGCTCTTCGTGTCACGCTCGCGCTCGAAGCTCGCGGACATGGCGGCGCGCTGCGGCACGCCGGTCCTGGACGCCGCGGACCCGTTCTTCGGTAAGGTCGTGGTTCCGCTATTGCGTACGGTGGACCTCGACAGCATCGAGCCCCTGCTCAATGGCCGCGACCACACCAACACGCCGCATTGGGGCATCACGCGCGCCAACGCGGTGCTCGCCGACGCCCGGGCCGACGTCTGCTTCGTCTTGGCCGACGCGCTGCAGGACGCGCCGCTGCGCGACGTCGATCTCACGCGCGTGCGCTTGCCGAAGAAGCTGACCGCGCCGCGCCGCTTCATCGCTGTGTCCCCGACGCACCGCGAAGTGCGGGCCCGCCTCGAAAAGCTCGAGCGCGATCCGGAGCGCGGCGTGTTCATCTGGCTCGACTGGTCGGTGGAGCGCTCGGAGCTCTTGGCCGATCACACGCGCCGCGTCCGCGAGCGCGCCGCGGCCTACGCCGTCGATGCCCTGGGCGCGGCCGAGCGATGACGACGCGTGACGCGCGCGAGCTGCTCAGCATCGACGTCACCGCCGAGATCCGCAAGCTCGGCACCCAGCAGCTCGGCACCCCGGTCGACATCGTCGCCGCCGCGGCGCGCATGACCATCGAGTGCGGCGCGCACGCGGTCGACGTCGTGACCATGCGCTCGGGCACCAAGATCATGGCGCGGGGCGCGCGCCTGCCGGTCGACATGCACGCGCAGCTCGCCTGCATCCTCGACGCGTCCCGGCCGAGCGACGTGCGTCACGCCGCGATGGTCGCCTGGGAGAACGAGCGCCGCCTCGAGTGGCTCGCGGTCGTGTGCGCGGGCGAAGTCGAGCTGCGCACCCAGTCGGAGGAGGGCACCGACGTGCTCGAGGTGCGTGACGCCGTCGGCAGGCACCGCCGCACGCGCGACACCGGCGAGCCGCACATGACCATCATGTTGCGCCGCATCCGCACCGGGAGCGACCTCGAGCAGCTGACGCGCGTGTTCGCCTTCGCGCGCCTGCCGGTCACGGTCGACGGGCATCGCGTGAGCTTCGGCCTCGAGCTCCCCGAGGCGCTCATCGCCGTGCCGATCGCTGGCGCGAGCTTCAACGGCGCGGTCGGTCTGCCACGTGAGCCGTCGCTCGCGCGCACCACGCTCGTGCGCAGCGAGGTCGTCGAGCGCGATGTGGTGACGGGGCCGAGCCGTGGCCGTGTGCACGTCGCCGTCGTCAGCGCGCGGGCGCGCCTCCCCGAGAACGCCGTCATCGAGCGCACCATCGCCGGCGCCCGCGACCAACTCTACGACGAGCTCAAGGCGCGCTATGCAAAGCTCACCGGCGATGAGCGCGATGCCGCCGCCGAGCTGCTGTTCCGCGCTTGCGAGGACCGTGGCGACACCAGCTTCCTCGACGAGGCACGCATCATCGCCACGACGCGCGGCGAGTTCGTGACGCTCACCACGCTACGTGGCATGGCGCGCGACGGCGTGCTGCTCGCCGCCGAGCCCGACCAAGTCGTCGACTCGGACCTGCGCGACATCGGCCTGCCCGTGCTGTCGGCGCGGGAGCGCGCCTTCGTCACGCGCTTCGTGGGCCTACGCTGCGTCACGCCGACCTATCGCAGCGCCGATGCCCCGCTGCGCCGCCTGCGCCGCTGGGTGCGCGACGGCCTGCAGAGCGCCGGCAAGCGTCTCATCGAGCGCGGCCTCGGCCTCGGCGAAGGTCCCATCCTCGACGACGGCGCGCTCACGCCAGAAGAGCGCGCCTTCATGCGGGCGCTCGCCGAGCTGGTGACGGGCGGCAAGTTTCGCGTCCCCGGAGCCTCGGTGGGCGAGCGCGTGCAGGTCGTACCCACCGCGCGCGGACGCTTGCCCGCCGTGCTGCGCCGCCGCCGCGACGTGTGCGTGGTCGCCGTCCCCCTGCGCAGCGCCCGCGGCTCGCGCCTCGTACGCATGGTCGCCCGCGACCCCGCGAACATGATCATCGCCACCACGCTGGTGTTCGGCGGCCAAGACGGCTATGGCCGCGATCGCGGACGAGCCCGCGCCGCCCTCGTCAAGAATACGCACTGACGTGGTGGTCGAGATCCCTCCGTCATCGACACCTTCGAGGTGCGTAAAACGCAGTAGGGCATCTCAGGCACGGCCCGCCGGCTTTTCGATCTCCTGGGTGACGGCCTCGCTGCGCAGCCGCTCCTCGGTGGTCGCGCGCGGCGGCACGAGCTCGGTGTGCGGGGCGGCGATGACCCGGTTACGGCCTTGGGCCTTGGCGTCGTAGAGGGCCTGATCCGCGAAAGCAAGCAACGTGGTGGCGTCGGCGGCGCCGCACTCGGGGTAGCCCGCGACGCCGATGGAGCAGGTCACTTGGAGGCGCTCGTCGTTCACCACGACGCGCATCGCCTCGATGTCGCCGCGGATGCGCTCGGCCATGTGCTTGGCCTCGGCCACGGTGGTGCGCGGCAGGATGAAGGCGAACTCTTCTCCGCCATAGCGGCCGGCGATGTCGGCGCCGCGCATGTTGTCGCGCAGCACGGCCGCGGCGCCGCGTAACACCTGGTCGCCGGCCTGGTGACCGTAGGTGTCGTTGAGCTTCTTGAAGTGGTCGAGATCGAGGATGCCGATCGCGAACTCTTGGCCGTAGCGCGTGCCGCGGCGCCACTCTTCGTTGAGGCGCTGATCGAAGTAGCGCCGCACGTACAAGCCCGTGAGGCCGTCGACCGTCGCGAGCTCGTACAAGCGCGCGTTCTCCAGCGCCATCGCCGCGTGGTCGGCGATGATCATCAACGTGCGCAAGTGGTCGGCGGTGTACGCGTGCGCGGAGTCACTCTCGACCGCCATGACCCCGAAGACCTCGTCGTAGATGACGAGCGGTACACCGAGCCACGACGTGCAGGGCGGGAGCTCGGAGGGATCGGTGACGTAGCTCGCGCCGAGCGCCGGCACGTCGGCCAAGAGCAATGGCCGGCGATTCTGCATGACCCAACCCGACAGGCCATAGCCACGTGGGAAGATGCCGCGCTGCACGGATTCGACGCGGGCACGCCCACCCAAGGCACGGCGCTCGATGGCGAGCGCCTCGCCCCGCAAGAAGACGTCGACGACGACGTTCTCGTGACGCGCGTCGTACGTGCCGAGCACGAAGCGCGAGGCGCTGCCCACCAAGCGCACCGCTTCACTCGCGATGTTGGTGATCAAGGTGCGGCGCTCGAGGCTCGATGCGAGGATGCGGCCGACATTGTTGATGGTCGCGAGCTCCGAAGCGCGCTCGTCGAGCTTCTCGCTGGTGATGACGGCGCGCCGGAAGATCCAATTGAAGAGGAGCGCGGTGCAGCCGAGCAGCAGGAAAAAGAGGATGCCGTGGTGCAGGTAGTCGAGCACCATCGCGAGTGACAGCGGCACCAGCGTCAGCTCGGCGATGACGACGCGGAAGAAAAAGCCGTGGAAGAGCTTGGCGCTGCGCGCGCCCTGGAACCAGTGCGCGCCCCCCGCGAGAAAGTAGTGCACGACCAGGAACGCGAGCGAGAAGAGCGGCACCCAGATGATGAGCGCCCGGTCGGTGTAGGGCTGCGAGGCGTCGATGCCGAAGACGGCGGACAAGACGAGCAAGACGAGCGCTGGCAGCGAGCCGGTCTGCGCCATCTCGAGGAGCGACTGCCAGATGCGCCGCTGGCTGCTCGGGTTGCTGCTCTGGCCGCGCAGGTAACGCACGAAGGCGTCAGCGGTGATGATGATGAGGATGAGCCAGGCGGCTGGGACGGCCCCCCAGATGAAGGTGACGGCGACGTAGAAGGCGGAGTCGAGCGCGATGCGCACCGACCGGAAGACACGGAAGGCGAGCGTACGGGCGAGCGCCCCCAGGGCGAAGCAGGCGGCCAGCTCCCAGGTGATCGTCCACGGGCGGAACCACGGATAGGGCTCGAGGGAAAACAAGGTCACGGCCAGCCAGCCGGCGGCGGCGATGATGCCCAGGAAGGCAAACCCCACCCTCGGGATGACGGTGCTTTCCCGGGTCCGCAGGGCCGCGGCTCTGACCCTCGCCATAACGGTCACGGTTTCACTACCTCACCGGCACCCTTCGTGACGGTTCCGGACCCAACCAGCGCGACGGACGCAACCTTCGCCCTCCACCGACCGACAATATCCGTTGTTCGATAAAGGGGTAATTTATGTGCGCCGCGGCACGCCTCCTAGTCATTCTCATCGTTGCAACGCCTGTCGTGGTGGGAGCGAAACCCACATCCGCGCTCTGGGTCGAGAGCGTCGGCAAATCGAAGCCCGTTGAGAGCAAAACCACCGGCGGCCGCTCGAAAGTTCGCTTCGTGAGCCCCAAGGCGGGTGATGACGACGTGGACGTCCCCGGCGAGGGCGTGGCCAACCGCGAAGAGAGCGTGAAGCTCCTGGGCTTCTCCCGTAACGAGGCCATGGCTGCTGTTCTGGTCACCGTGCGCGAGACCCGCAATGGCCACACGAGCAGCTATGAAGTCGTGCGTGTCCTGTCGACCGCGACCGATCAAGTCGTCGAGACCTTCCGTTCCGGAGCCCCATCGCATGCTCCGGAGTGGCAGTCAGCCCGCCCAGCCGATGCTTGGGCGACCCTCGCCGCGCGCTCCGGGCTCTACAGCCAACGGTTCGCGATGGAGAGAGGCCCGCTCCGCCTGGCCATCGACCCGGGTGACAAGGTCACCGCCGAGTCGAACAGGACGCGCGTCCTCATCAAGGGCGTGCCGGGTGGCGCGCTCGGCATGACGCCGATCGCCCGCCTCTACGACGGCCGCCGTGTCGAGCTCTCACCCATGCGCGTCGGCGCGACGCCAGGCCGCACCATCACCGCCGAGATCGAAGGCTTCCACTCGCGCACCGGCATGCACATCGCCGTGATCGCGCACTACACGAGCAACGCTGGCCCGAGCGAAAAGAAGACCACCGTCGTGCGCGTCTTCGCCATGCCTGGCGATCCCATCGCCTCCATCACCATCGGCAGCGTCAACATGACCTTGGCGAGCGAGGTCATCGGTGAGCGCCGCTTCGGCGAGCTGAATCCCGACTTCAAGGAAGAGTTCATCCGCTACGGCCGCGAGTAAGAGTCGGCCGCGATCTCACCGTCTTCGTCATCGGCGGCGGCGAGAAAAACTGAAGGCGAAATAATTCGCCGCCCCAAATCGGCGCAGTCCCGGTATGCCGGGCCTCTGGGTCATGCCCACCCAATGGGGCGCGCGCGCAAACCCGCTCGGACGGCCGCTATAGCGGCATGGAGCCTCGGCACGTAGATTGAAATCGAAGAGCAGCGGAGGTGTGTTCCATGCGCCAGCTTCTCTTCGCCGCCATCCTCGCGAGCTCGGCCGCCTGCGCGAGCACCGGCAACTACGGTGGCGCCATATCGTACATCGCGCCCACACTCACCCTGCCGCAGCTACGCGCCGACCTCGGCGCCGCCATCGAGCTCTTCGCGCGGGATGAAGGCTGGACCGTCGTGGCCCGCGACGCGGACCGCATCGAGGCCGTCTCGGCCGCGGACGACAGCATGGGCGTGACGATGCGCGAGCGCTGGGTGTTCGCTATAGAAGACTATCGGATCAGCGCCATCCGCACGCTGGAGGCCCAATGGGACAAAGGCGGCGATTGGGAGCACGACGCGCAGGTGTGCACGGGCTACGTTTACCTTCGCGAGCACGAAGTCTTGTCACAGCTGGAAAAGCAGGCCGCGCGTGGCGCGTCGCTCGCGGTGGCGAACCGGTCGGCCGCGGTCGGCGCTGCCCGCTAGCGCCAAGCGGGTCGTCGCCCCGCGCGTGATCCTCGTCGTAAAGAGAAGAGTCACCGGCATTGCTCTTAACACCGGGAGGGGCTCCGTGTATTGCGCCACTGCCCTAGGTAGCTCACATTGCCGGATCTTCGATGAGCGACGACAAGAACGACACCCCGAAAGAGCCCGAGGTCACGGCCAAGCCCACGTCGATGGTGCGGCTCGCCGATCAGCCGCCGCCCGTGTTGCCGGCCATCGTCCTCGAGGACCTGGTGCCATTCCCTGGTCCTGTCGTGCCCGTGGTCCTCGACGACCCGATGCGCCGCGACGCGGTGCTGCACGCCAAATCGAACTCGGGCTTCTTCTTTTTGGTGAACCGCAAGCGCATTGGTGATCCGGCGCGCCAGACCGTGCCGCAGGTCGTGCTCTCCGACACGCGGGTGTCGTTCGACGGCCGCCCCGAGCTCACCACGGCCGATACGCAGCAGATGCTCGACGCCGCCGACGCCCTCGACGAGGACGTGTCGCCCGAGCTGGGAGAGGTCGCCGGACCCAAGCGCGAGCCCGAGATCGCCCGCAAGCTGCGCGTCGGTGATCTCGCGCCCGTCGGCATCGTCGCCCGCGTGCTCCGCGTCTTCAAGCTGCCCGACGACCGCACCTCGGCCCTCGTGCACCTCATGAAGCGCGCCCAGCCCGAGAGCATCCTGCGCACCGAGCCGTTCCCGATCTTGCGCGTGACCTATCCGGTCGAGATCGTCGTCGCCGACGAGCAGTTCAATGCGCTATCGCGGCAGCTCAAGATCCAGCTGCAGGCGTTCTTCGAGGCGCACACCCAGGCCTCCGACGAGCTGCGCCAAGCCGTGCTCTCCATCGAGGACGCAAGCTCGCTCACCGACTTCGTGGCGCAGCACCTGGCGCGCGACATCAACGAGCGGCTGGAGTTCCTCACCGAGCTCGACTTGACGAAGCGCTTGCACAAGGCGCTCGAGGTCACGGTGCGTGAGCTCGACTTGCTGAACGTCGGCAACCGCATCTCGCACGAGATCCGCGAGAAGGTAGAGAAGACGCAGCGCGAGTTCTTGCTGCGCGAGCAGCTCAAGGCCATCCGCACCGAGCTGGGCGAAGAGAAGGACGCCGGCGTCGCGGCCGTCGACGAGCTCGCCAAGAAGCTCGACGCCGCTGGGCTGTCGGGCGAGGCGAAGACGCGCGCCGACGACGAGATGAAGCGTCTCGCGAGCATCCCCACCGAGTCGCCCGAGCACAACGTCATCCGCTCGTACCTCGAGACCATCGCCGGGTTGCCGTGGTCGAAGACCAGCACCGACTCGCGCGACATCAAGCGCGCCCGCGCCATCCTCGACGAGGATCACTACGGCCTCGACGAAGTGAAGGACCGCATCATCGAGTTCCTCGCGGTGCGCCAGCTCAAGCCCGACTCGCGCGGCACCATGCTCTGCTTTGCCGGACCACCCGGCGTCGGCAAGACGTCGTTGGGGCAGAGCATCGCGCGCGCCTTGGGCCGGCAGTTCTACCGTTTCAGCGTCGGCGGCATGCGTGACGAGGCCGAGATCAAGGGTCACCGCCGCACGTACATCGGCGCCATGCCCGGCCGCATCCTGCAGGGCTTGAAGCAGGTCGGCACCAAGAACCCCGTCTTCATGCTCGACGAGATCGACAAGATGGGCCACGACTGGCGCGGCGATCCGTCGAGCGCCATGCTCGAGGTGCTCGACCCGGCGCAGAACGCGGCGTTCTTGGATCACTACCTCGACCTGCCGTTCGACTTGTCGAGCGTCATGTTCATCGCGACCGCGAACGTGAAGAGCGAGATCCCTGGGCCGCTCCTCGACCGCATGGAGGTCATCGATCTGCCGGGCTACATCCCCAGCGAGAAGCTCGAGATCGGCATGCGCTACCTCGTGCCGCGCCAGCGCAAGGAGCACGGCATCCCAGCGCAGCAGCTGCGCATCGGCAAGCCCGCCGTGCAGCGCATCATCGGCGAGTACACTTACGAGGCCGGCGTGCGTGAGCTCGAGCGCCAGATCGGCAAGATCTGCCGCAAGCGCGCCACTCAGATCGTCCAGAAAAAGAGCCCCGGTGGCGTGTCCGTTTCAGCGGAGGACGTACCGACGTGGCTCGGCCCGCCGAAGCTCCACGACGAGCGCCTCACCAAGGGCCCGGTGCCCGGCGTCGTGCTCGGCCTCGCCTGGACCCAGACCGGCGGCGACGTCCTCTTCATCGAGGCGGCGCTCATGGAAGGGAAGGGCAACGTCGCCGTCACCGGCCAGCTGGGCGAGGTGATGAGCGAGTCGGCGAAGCTCGCCGTGTCCTACGTGCGCAGCCACGCCAAGGAGCTCGGCATCGACGAGTCGGTGTTCAAGGAGCGCGACATTCACATCCACTTCCCGGCGGGCGCCGTGAAGAAGGACGGTCCCTCGGCCGGCATCACCGTCACCACCGCGGTGATCTCGCTCCTCACCGGTAAAGCCATTCGCTCGCGCCTCGCCATGACCGGCGAGATGACCCTGCGCGGCGAGGTGCTGCCCGTCGGCGGCATCCGCGAGAAGGTGGTCGCGGCGCGCCGCTTCGGCGTCAACACCGTGATCCTCCCCGAGCGCAACCGCGCCGACGTCGCCGAGATCCCGAGCGAGGTGCGCGAGAAGGTCGAGTTCGTGTTCGCGTCCCGCTACGAGCAAGTGCTCGACGCCGCGTTCGGCCGCTCCATCACCTCCGTCAAGAAACCCAAGGCCGCCGTACGCTCGCTCAAGCGGACGAGCACGCGTGCCCGCGACCGCCGCCGTCCCCGATGAGCCAGGACCACCCCCATGAGTGAGACCTTGAGCGCCGTCAAAGGCATGAACGACGTGCTGCCCGAAGCGCGGGAGCCGTTCCTCTCCACCGCCGTCTGGGATCGCGTGACCGACACCGCGCGTCGCGTCGTCGAGAGCTTCGGTTACCGCCAGGTGCTCATCCCGCTGGTCGAGGAGACCGCGCTGTTCGCGCGGGGCATAGGCGAGGGCACCGACATCGTCTCGAAGGAGATGTACACGTTCACCGATCGCGGTGAGCGCTCGCTCACCTTGCGCCCCGAGGGGACCGCCGGCTGCGTGCGCGCCTTCATCGAGCACGGCTTCGCCAAGACCGATCCGCTGCAGAAGTGGTGGTACTTCGGACCGATGTTCCGCGCCGAGCGGCCGCAGAAGGGTCGCTACCGCCAATTCTATCAGATCGGCGCCGAGCTCTACGGCACATCCGATCCCGCCGCGGACGCCGAGGTCATCGTCATGATGTGGCGCATCACCCAGGCGCTCGGGCTCCAGGGCATCACGCCGCGCGTCAACACGCTGGGTGACAAGGAGAGCCGTGACCGCTATCGCGAAGTGCTGCGTGGCTACATGCGGGCTCACGAAGGCGAGCTCTGCGACGCCTGCAAGGCGCGCATCCAGACGAACCCGCTGCGCTTCCTCGACTGCAAGAACCCGTCGTGCAAGGAGCTCGCGAAGAAGGCGCCCGACATCATGGAGTCGCTGAGCGACGCGTCACGCGTCCACTTCGAGAAGGTCACCACGTATCTCCGCGATTGCGGACTCACGTACGTGCGCGACCCAGCCCTGGTGCGCGGCCTCGACTACTACAGCGAGACGACGTTCGAGCTCACGACCAGCGCCCTGGGCGCCCAGGACGCTGTGGGTGGCGGTGGGCGTTACGACGGCCTCATCGAGGAGCTTGGCGGCACCCCCACGCCGGCCATCGGCTTTGCCATGGGCGTCGAGCGCCTTTGTCTTCTGGTCGCCGGCCAGGAGCAAGTGACCGCGGGACCGCATCTTTTCATCGCCCCCATGCCCGGCGCCGAGGCGTTCGCGCTCAAGCTCGCGAATGAGGTGCGCGCCGGCGGACCCTACAAGGTCGAGGTCGACGTCACCGGCCGCAAGCTCAAGGGCCAGATGAAGCGGGCCGACAAGGTAGGCGCCCGGTTTGCCCTGGTTTTGGGTGAAGACGAGATCGCGCGCCGCCATGGGAATCTGAAGGACCTCAGGGTATCCTCTACGAGCGAAGTGGGTTTGACCGGCGAGGCGATCTGCGCTGCACTGGCCAAGCTCGTCGGTTAGTTCCCGTAAAGGTGCCCATGATCTCCCCCTGCCGTGCTCTCGCCCTCGCTCTGACCGTCACTCTCACGCCGGCCATCGCGGGCGCCGCTCCCAAGAAAGCTCCGAAGGCTCCCGCCAAAGCGCAGGCCAAGGCGCCCGCGAAAGCGGAAGAGCCGAAGGAAGCACCTGCTCCCGAGGCCGCGCCTGCCGCCCCCGCCGAGCAGCCCGTCCTCGCGACCGCCGGCTCGAAGGAAAAGTTCGACGTGGGTGAGGCGGCGCCGACCTTCGCGTTGCGCGCCGTGAACCCGGAGGTCATCGGTGAGAACCTGGTGGCGGTCGACCGCTACTTCGGTGCCGACGCCAAGCAGCCCAAGAAGGCGGTGCTGCTCTCGTTCTTCGCCACTTGGTGCGAGCCCTGCAAAAAAGAGCTGCCGTTCCTCGCGGCCCTCTACGACACCTACAAGGACAAGGGCTTGATGGTGCTGTCTGTCTCGATCGATCGCGAGGCCGAGCAGATCGACACCATCAAGACGCTCGCGAGCAACGTCAACGCGAAATATCCGGTGCTCTCCGACCGGTTCAACATCGTCGCCAAGCGCTACATGGTGGCGAAGCTGCCGCTGGTCTACGTCATGAGCCCGGATGGCAAGGTGGCGTTCTCGCGCGTTGGTTTCACGGAGGACACGCCGCGCGCCTTGGCCGAGGAAGTCCGCAAGCTCATCGGCGAATCGGGCGCGCCGATGCCCGACACCTTGACGCGCTTCCTCGGGAGCCAGCAGGTGGTCGCCGAGGCCGAGAAGACCGATCCCGCGGTCGCGACGACGACCGTGAACAAGACGACGACCGTGTCGGGCTCGACCACGACGGCGGCCGACGACAAGACCGTGAAGACCGATGCTGACGCAGGTAAGGGCAAAGCCAAGAAGGCCAAGGGCAAGAAGCGCAAGTAGCGTCGCCGCCTCGCTCGGCGCGGCGCTCGTGCTTCTGACCTTCACGCGCGTGGCGCACGCGGCCGATGCCGCCGTGCCCATCGCGGAGCGCATCGCGAATCTCCTCGGCGACTTGTTGTCGGGTGAGCAGCGCTCGTTCGCTATCGCGGTCGCGTGGGTCGGCGGCGTCCTCACCGCGTTCACGCCCTGCGTCTATCCGCTCTATCCGATCACCGTCCGCTACTTCGCCGGCGGTAAGCCCGAGAAGAGCGCCACCGGCAAAGTGGTGAGCTACGCCGCGGTCTACGTGCTCGGCATGACGCTGCTCTACGCCGCGCTCGGCACCTCGTTCGCGGCGCTCGGCGTGGTCTTCGGCCGTACCTTGGGCTCGCCCTGGGTGACGGGCACGATGGCGCTGGTGGCGTTCGCCATGGCGGTCTCGTTGCTCGGCGTCTTCAGCATCCAGCTGCCGACCTCGCTGTCGACGAAGCTCGGCCTCCTGGGGAGCCGCACCTATCGCGGCGCCCTCGCCATGGGCTTGGTCTCGGGGCTCATCGCCGCGCCCTGCACGGGCCCGGTGCTCGCGGTCATCCTCACGCTCATCGCCAAGCACGGCGCGGTGGGCTTTGGCTTCTTCTTGATGGTGGCGTTCGGCTTCGGGGTCGGTACGCCGCTGCTCGTCATCGCGGCCTCGGCGCATCACCTGTCGCGCCTCCCCAAGAGCGGGCCGTGGATGAGCGCGGTGAAAGCGCTGCTCGCGAGCGCCATGATCCTGGTCGCGGCGTACTTCGGCGCGCTCGCCTCCAAGGACGTCGCGCACGTCCTCGGTAAGCTCCCGGCCATGGTGGGGCAGGTCGCCGGTCTCGCTGGGCTGCTCGTCTTCCTGCTCGTGGTGTTCCGCAAGGTGCCCGAGGCCGTCGGGCAGGTCGCCGCGGTCGCGGGGCTCTCGCTGGGTCTCATCGTCGCGGCGCTGGGCGGCGAGCACGCGGCTACCGCCATCGTTTGGACGAGCTCGCACGAGGAGGGGCTGACGCGCGCCCGAGAGGGCGGCAAGGCCGTGATGATCGACTTCACCGCCGAGTGGTGCACCGGCTGCAAGGAGCTCGACGCCCATACCTTCCCCGATCCCCGGGTCGCCGCCGAGGCCGAGCGCTTCGTCGCCGTGAAGCTCGACGCGACCGAGCCGGACGACGCCATGAACGCGCTGTTCGAGCGCTACGGAGTGATGGGGCTGCCGACCGTGGTGTTCATCGGGCCCGACGGCAAAGTCCTCGAAACCCCGCGTGTGACCGGGTTTACGCCACCAGAGCGCTTCCTGGCCCTCATGCAGCAGGTCCCCTGAGCCGCGTCCAAGAAACCACCCGGTGCACTCTGGCGAAGAAACCACCCGGTGCACGCTGACGGCGTAAATGCTTGGGTTGTCTAGCAACTTGGCACTCGCGCTGCCGAGAAGATCACGATCCCGGCACACGAATGACCACTCTACCCACGCCAGCGCATCCGCTGCGGACGGACGCGTACGCCCAAATTCAGGGCCTTGGGCAGGGATCCGTGCATGTCTTGCAGGCGAACGAGACGCTGCGCCAGGTGGCCGAGCGCTACGGCGTGACTGGCGAGGCGCTGCTCGCGGCGAACCCTGGCTTGGACCCGCGCTCCGGCTTGTACGTGGGCATGCGCATCAACATCCCGCCACGCGTCGCACCGGCACCTGCCCCCACGTGGCGCCTGCCGGTGAGCCCACGCTCCTTCGACGTGCGCGAGACCTATGCGCCCACGGCTGGTCTGCCGGCGCCGTCCGCGCCTGGCGTTCAGCTCGGTCGCACCCCCGCGCGCACCTTCTACTCCGATCCCAACACGCAGGCCTTGCCGCCGCAACCGATGACCTGGCCGCACCCGGAGCGCCCGCTGCGCTTCGGCGCGCGCAACCCCGAGGTCGAGATCATCCAGCGCGCCTTGAATCGCATCGGCTATGCGCTGCGCGTCGATGGCGACTGGGGGCAGGGCACCGACAACGCCATCCGCGCGCTCCAACAGCTCCTCGGCTTGAACCCCGACGGCGTGATGACGCCGCAGACCTGGGCGGGCCTGCGCCGGACCATGGAGGCGGTGCGCCAGCCGCAGCAGGTCCTGGTGTCGGCGAACCGCGAGGCCTTCCAGACGCAAGACGAGCGCAACGCCTACGACATCCTGGTCGCTTTGGCGTACGACGAGCCCGGCAGCAATTCGCCGGGCGACATGGGTCTGCGCGAGCTGTTGCGCGTCATGCGCGTGCCGACCAGCACGCCGCTGAACATCACGGCCGAGGTGGTGAACGCGTTCGCGAGCCGCGCCATCGAGGTGGGGTTCCCGCTCAACAACGAAACGCTGGCGCCGCTCGAGCCCATGCGCCTCGATGTGACCGACGACCGGCTCAACTACAACCAGGCGCGCTCGGTGAGCGAGATGCTCACGCGCAAGCTGCGCGGCTCACGCATCGACGACCGGACCTATGATGGCCTCATCGCGCAGTACGCGCGGCAGTATGGTCTCGAGCCCGAGATCGTGAAGGCCATCATGGCCATCGAGTCGAACTTCACGCCCACGTCGACGTCCCACGTCGGCGCGCAGGGCCTCATGCAGGTCATGCCCGACACGGCGGCCGAGGTCGGTTTCCGGAGCGTCGCGCGCAACGAAGACAACATCCACGCCGGCGTGAAGTATCTGGCCCAGCTCTACCGCCGCTTCGGGGGCGACCTCGTCTACATGGCTGCCGGCTACAACTCGGGGCCCACGCGTGTGGCGCGCAACGGTGGAGTGCCGCCCATCCAGGAGACCTACGACTACGTGCGCCGGTTCCTCTCGCACTACGCCTACTATCGTCAGCATCGCGTCGCGGGTTGAGCTTGGCCGTTGCGGACCGCTCCGTGAAGCGGCCCGGCCAATTCTTTGACTGACCCTGGGGTTTCGGCGGGGTGTCCGTTTTGGCGGGCAGTCGCGGCAGAAAAATTGCGAAGCGTTTCGGGTGGATGTTGAATAGGCCTACACCGCACCACCAACCGAGGTTGTCGTAATGGCCAAGTCGTCGAGCTTCAACTCCTACCAGCAGTTCCACAACGAGATGCTCCGCACCAAGGCGGGCCCGTTGGTTTCGGCGGTCGAAGACATGGCCGACGAGATGTTCCAGCTCGACTTCGAAGCGGAGTTCGAGAGCATGTGGGATTCTACTGACGACGACGAGTAGGTTTTTCCTCCCGGGCCTTGTGCTATACCGGTAGGCACCCATGACAGACATCTGGAGCGGCCTGAGCATCAGCGCCACTTCGACCGCGAGCGGCGGCGAGTGGCTTTACCGAGTTGGTCACGAGGTCCGCGGCCCAGTGGCGTTCGAGTCGGTGGTCAGCAAGCTCCTCGCGGGCGAGCTGACCCCGAAGACGCAAGTCGCACGCGAAGGCGGTGAGTGGCACCCCATCGCGCAAGTCGCGGCGTTCGAGCCGCACGTGCTCATCTACCAGAAGCAAGCGGGTAAGAAGGCGCGCCGCGTCGCCCGCATCATCGCTTTGGTCCTCGGCGTCATCGTCCTCGTCGCCGCGGGCATCGCTGGCTACTGGCTGTGGCTCGAAAACCAGCACAAGGCGGTCCTCGCCGAAGTCGCGCGCATGCGCTCCGAGACCGATCTCGAGCGCCAGCGCCGCATCCTCGAGTCGGGCTCGAAGATGGGCCTCGTAGCGCTGGTGTCACTTGGCACCGAGTCGGACGTCAAAATCAAAGGCACGCCCACCAAGAAGCCCGGCAGCAAGTCGCACAAGGGCACGATCAGCGGCAAGCCTGGCGAAGCCGGCGCGCCTGACGAGCCCGAGATGGTCATGTCCTGCAAGCTTTCGCAGAACGACATCTTCGGCACGCTCAAGAAGCACCTCGCGAAGATCAACGTCTGCGTCGAGGACGAGAAGGGCCGCGACGCCGCGAACCTCCCGTCGCAGCTCGAGCTCGAGTTCGTCGTGAAGCCCACCGGCAAGGTCACCGACTTCCACATCAACGACCGCCACTACCGCACCGGCCCGATGAACAACTGCATGATCAAGGCCTTCAACACCATCAGCTTCCCGGAGACCGACGGCACGAACTGCCCGGTCACCATCCCGATCAAGATCGGCGGTTAGAAGCAACGCCGTTTACTCGAGCGGTCACTTTCGAGTTGGCGTGCGTGCTCAAGGGCTGGCGCTTGGGATTGCTTCCTGTGTGCTTGTTCCAGAACGAGTTGGCGAGAACGGAAGCTCGAAGGTCTTCGGGCGTGCCAAGTCATCGTGTCCTTTATTGCGGCCTTGGTTGTGAGAACGGCAAAGCCAGCGCATCCGACTGGCTTGGGTCTTTCCCGTCTTGGCGTACCCATCCATGTGGTCCGCCTCGAGCCAAGCGGTTGCCTTGCAGCGCGTACCGTCCTTGGCGCAGTAGGCGCACTGCACTCCGTCACGCTCGCTGATTTCTCGGCGCATCGCACGTGTCGCCGAGCGCGCAGTGGTGACGACCTCCTCAATCGCAGCTTCACCTGCAAGCGGAAGCTCCTCTGCCTTCGCCTTCTTAAGCTTGCCAAGCTTACGCGCCTCAGCCCGCTCCACGAGCTCCCGCAGCCCCTTCATGAAAATCTTCTTGATGTCTCCATCCGGAATGGAGTGCCGCAATAGGTCTCTCGCCCGCATGAGCAGCTCCCGCTCTTCCTCGTCGGCGGTGAACTCGACCTTGAAGCGGCCCGGCGAGAGAGGCTTCGGAAGCGGCGCCGGACGTTGCGGCGCAACAGGAACCTCTTCGGCATGAGAGGCCGTTGCTGCCTGGATGCAGAGCAACAAGTCCGGCGGTGAGGGCGGGGTGATATCGACCAACCGGGTTTGCACGTCGGGTTTAGGAGCCCAGAAAGCCACCAGCTCCTGCACTTCGAGCTTCGTCTTCCCGACAATGGCAGCAAGCCTCTCGCGGTGGTTTGCCTTCGTAAGCACAGGCGCCACCGTGCGAATGTTGGTCATCGTCAGCTCCCCACGCCGGAGCATGGCGAGCGCCACCGGATATTGCTGCACGACCCGGGCAACCCCAACGCGATTGGCAGCGGCATCCTGCGAGTAGCCCATGCGCTCGATGCAGAACCCCGTCATGCTGGAGCAAGCGGCATCGAGATACAGCTGCCGCCTATCAATCTCGACGATGTATTCGATTACGGCCGCAATCGCCCAGCGCTCGCGGGCGACGACACGTTTGAACTCGGCAAGAAGAGTGGAATTCGACAGATGGCGAAGCTTCATTCTTCTTTCTACCAC
>JBDHVB010000090.1:0-20186 GCA_039809465.1 Myxococcota bacterium | reverse complement strand
GTCGTTGAGGACGACGTCCGGCATGGCGTTCAGCACGTCCTGGAGGACGACGAAGGCGGGCGCCGCGAACTGCGTGGCGGCTGGATCGACGTCACGCGCGTAGCTCGCGACCATCTCCTTGAGGTTCTCGTCGTTCGACTTGCCGTCGCCCTTGCCCTCGGCACGCCAGAGCAGCGCGCCGTCCCGGCAGCGGAACAGCTCGACGGCGACCGTCAGCGCGACGTCTTCCTTCTCTACCTCGCTCTTCAGGACGCGCACGCTGAGAACGCCGTCGCGGTTCTCCTTGCAGCCCTCTTCCCAGCCCTTGAGCGCGGCCGACTCCGGCACGATGTAGTTCTTGCGCAGCTTCACGAAGTCCGCGGCGATGCGCGCGATGACGGACGCGGCGCCCGCCTGACTCTCGGGAGCCCAGGCGGCGACCGTGATGCGCTTCACCGCGTCCGCTGAAGTGGACGAATAGCCGGGCGCGACGTACGTGTGCCCGAGCGTGCTGCAGCCCGTCGTGAGCAGGAGGAGGAGGGCGTACCGCATCATTTCTTGCTGATCTCGGCGATCTTGTCGTTCATCGCCTTCTTCACCGCGGGCACGCCGCCTTCCTTGAGGAGCGGCTTGATCTGCTCGTCGCGGATGCCGGCCAGGGTGCTCTCGCCCTGCATGACGGTGTCGTAGATCTTCCAGGAGCCGCCACTCTTCGCCAGCACCCAGTCGATGACGATCTCGCTCTTTTTCAGATCGCGGTGGATGACGACCGTCGACTTCACCTTGACCGTCTCACCGTCCATGCGGGGCGCGTCGTAGAGGACGTTGTCGAGGTACTTGAAGATGTCGCGGCCCGCGGGGAAGGAGATGCCGCGGATGAGCTTCTCCATGCCGGCGATGAGCTCTTTCTTGTCGGCCTCGCTGGTGTCCTTCCAGGCCGTGTCCATGAGCTTCTCGGTCATGACGTCGTAGCCGACTTGCTTGGTCGCGATGTCGTCTTTGCTATAGCGGATGGCGTTGATCAGCGCCTTGATGGGCTTTTGCCCCTCGGCGGCCGACGGCGCCTGGGCCTTGGCGGCGGTGGCGAGAGCGAGCGACAGGACGAACGCGAACGATGCACTCTTCATGAGGTCTCCCGAGGCGTGGCCTCTTACAAGGCATCGCCATTAACCGCAACTGCGCTTAAACTACCGGTAGCTATGTTTCTCCCCCTGGGCGACGAGCCCAACCCTCCGATCCGCCCATGGGTCAATTGGACGCTCATCGCGGCCAACGTCATCACTTTTCTGCTGACGGCGGCGCCCATGATGTCCCAGGCCGCAAACCCGTCCGACCCACTATTCGGGGAGTATTTGCGCTTTCTGCAGCGTCACGTGCCCGACGCCACCCCGGCCGCCCTGGCCGGCCAGATCTCGGCGTACGATCTCTTCGTGTTCCACTGGGGCTACCGCCCGGCCTCCCCGAGTCTCCTGACCGTCTTCACGTCGATGTTCATGCACGGCGGCTGGGCTCACCTCTTCGGGAACATGCTGTTCCTCTACATCTTTGGCGACAACGTCGAGTACCGCCTGGGCCGGGTGGGCTACCTGGTCACCTATTTGGCGTGCGGTGCCGCCGCGACCTTCTTCTTCGCGCTCTTTGCCGGCGATTCGAACACCCCGCTGGTCGGTGCCTCGGGCGCGATCTCGGGCGTCCTCGGGCTGTACTTCGTGTGGTTCCCGAAGAACGTGGTGCGGACGATCTTCTTCTTCCAGCTGGTGCATGTGCCGGCACGCTTGGTCCTGGGCGCGTATCTCATCATCGACAACGTGCTGCCGTTCATCTCTGGCCGCTCCGCCGGTGGGGTTGCGCACGGCGCGCACATCGGTGGCTTCGTCGCGGGCTTCTTGCTGGCGTGGGGGCTCGCGAAGGGCGGGGAGAAGTCGGCGCCGCTCTCGCGCTTCGTCCCGAATCGCCAGCCGTTCGGGGGGAGGGCGATCGTCCCGTCGTTCGAGCCCGCGCGTGATTTCTCCGTGAACGCGCCGCAGGTGTTCCGCCAGTCGCTCGCGGCGGGCAACTGGCACGACGTGTACCGCGCGTACGTGGCGATGAGCCAGAACGAGCGTGACCAGATCGATAAAGCGGACGCGATCCGCTTCGCGGATTGGCTCACTGACCACGGCGACTACGACGTGGCGCTGGCGCTGCTGCGCAGGTTCATCGAGGTGCAGCGCGATGCCCAGTGGCTCGCGCGCGCCCATCTGCGCGCTGGGCTCATCGACCTACACTTCAAGAATGACTCCGCTGAAGCGAGCAGCCATTTCTACAAGGTGCTGGAGCTGGGCGCGTCGAACGACATGCAGCAAGTGGCGCGCAATGCGTTGGCGCAGGCGCGGAGCACGCGGTTTGATTTGAATTGAATGGAAGGACTCTGGGATGGGCGCGCAATGGAAAGCAAAAGGTAGAGAAGCGGCCGCGAACGCCAAGGGCAAGCTCTTCGGGCGGCTCGCCAAGGACATCATGATCGCCGCGCGTGGCGGCGCGGACCCGGCGGCGAACGCGCGGCTACGCTTGGTCCTCGAGCAGGCGCGCAAGATCTCCATGCCGAAGGACACGGTCGAGCGCGCCATCAAGAAGGGCGCCGGCATCGGCGGTGAATCGGTGCAGCTCGAGCGGGTGGTCTACGAAGGCTTCGCGCCTCACCAGGTGCCGGTGATGGTGGAGTGCTTGACCGACAACTTGAATCGCACGGCTTCCGAGATCCGCGTGTTGTTCCGCAAGGGGCAGCTCGGCACCTCGGGCTCCGTCGCGTGGGACTTCGATCATCTCGGCATGATCGAGGCGGAGCCCACGACCGCTTCCGTGGACGCCGAAGCCGCTGCCATCGAGGCGGGCGCGCAGGATCTCGAGGCGGGCGAAGAAGGGCAGACGTTGTTCTTCACCGCGCCGACGGATCTCGATCTGGTGAGCCGCGCGCTCCCGAGCCACGGCTTCACGGTCGTCTCGGCGAAGCTCGGGTACAAGTCGAAGAACCCGGTCGACTCCGCGGGTTGGGACGCCCAGAAGCGCGAGGAGGTCGAGGCGTTCTTGGCGGCGCTCGACGCTCACGACGACGTGCAGACGGTGTACGCCGGGCTCGCCGGGTAACCATGCCGAGCATCAGCCCATTGGGCCGGGCGCGCTGGCCGCGAGTCACTCTGGCGCGGGAGCCTGCTTTTTCGGCCCTGTGCTTTGGCCGCGCGGCGCGCTAGTAGGGCGCCATGCGCATGCCGGAAGCCTTAGCACCGCTCGTCGAACAGGGTGTTCTCGATGAGGTCGTTCGCCCGCTGATGAGCGGCAAGGAGGCGATGGTTTACCTCGTCATCTCGGAGGGCCGAGAGTGCGTCGCCAAGGTCTACAAGGACGCGCAGCACCGCAGCTTCAAGAACAAGGCGGAGTACACCGAGGGGCGCCGGGTCCGGAACACGCGTGACCAGCGCGCCATGAGCAAGCGGACCGCCTACGGCCGCGCGCGTGATGAAGCGGCGTGGAAATCGACCGAGGTCGATATGATCTACCGCTTGAGCGCGGCGGGTGTGCGCGTGCCCGAGCCCTACTGGTTCATCGAGGGCGTGCTGCTCATGGAGCTGGTCACCGACGCGGAGGGCCGGCCCGCGCGACGTCTGGGCGAGCTCCAGTTCACATCCGAGGACGCGCAGCTGATCTTCGAAGTGCTGCTCGCCGATGTCGTGCGCATGCTGCATGCCGGCGTCGTGCATGGCGACTTGTCCGAGTTCAACGTGCTCATGGCGGCGGACGGTCCCGTCATCATCGACTTTCCGCAGGCAATCGACGCATCGGGCAATCAGAACGCGCGCAAGCTCTTGATGCGTGACGTCGACAACTTGCATCGCTTCGTGTCGCGCTTCGTGCGTGGTTGGCCGAGCCCGCCGTACGCGGAGGAGCTCTGGCACCTGTACGAGCGCGGAGAGCTGACAGCGGACGCTCGGCTCACCGGCAAGTACGCTCGCGCGAACAAGCACACGCATGTCCACGAAGTGATGGGCGTGATCCAGGACGCCAATCGGGACGAGCATCAGCGGCGCCGCCATCGCGGCGGCGAATCGACGCCACAGGGAGCTCGAGGTCGGCGCCCTCACGAGTCCATCTCGACGGCGCGTGATGGCCGCGCTCGACCGCCAGAGCGGACGCCGTCCCATGGTCAACGTTCTTCACCGCGTGGTGGACAAGGCTCCCACGCTCCGCGCCAGCACAACGAGGTCCCACGCGAGCGTCGTGATCAGAGCGCGCGTCCCGGCGCGCCGAATTCTCGCGGCGGCCGCGGACCTTCACCGGACGCGAGCAGACCGTACGACGCACGCGGACGCCAGGAATCCGGCCGCCGTGAGCCAGGGTCTCACGAGGGACGAGGCGACAGGTGGCGCGGTGACCAACGCCCCGGCCCACCCCCGCGCGGGCCACGTCGCTGAGTGGGCGCCGCATATCGGGCGGCGCTGGCCGTCTTGCACACTAGAGGCATCATGCAACTCGGAATCGATAGCTTCGTCGAGCACACCCCCGACCCCGTCAGCGGCGCGGCCATCACGGCGGCGGAGCGCATGCGGCAGCTCATCGCCGAAGGAGTTTGCGCGGATGAGAACGGCGTCGATGCCGTCGCCATCGGCGAGCACCACCGCGGCGAGTATCTCGCGTCCGCTCCAGCGGTCGTGCTGGCGGCCATCGCGGCACGCACCACGAAGGTGCGCCTCGCGAGCGCGGTGACGGTCCTTGGCTCCGATGATCCGGTGCGGGTCTTCCAGGACTTCGCGACGCTCGATCTCATCTCGAATGGGAGAGCCGAGATCATCGCGGGGCGCGGTTCGTTCATCGAGTCCTTCCCGCTCTTTGGTTACGACCTCGACGACTACGACGAGCTCTTCGCCGAGAAGCTCGAGCTGCTCCTCTCCCTCCGCGATAGCGAGCACATCCGCTGGTCGGGTAAGTTCCGGCCCGAGCTCACTGGCCAAGGTGTCTATCCGCGTCCGGTCCAGAGGCAGCTCCCCATCTGGCTCGGCGTCGGTGGCACTCCGCAGTCGTTCGCGCGCGCGGGGCTGCTCGGGCTGCCGCTCATGATCGCCATCATCGGCGGCGAGCCGCATCGCTTCCGGCCCCTGGTCGATCTGTACCGCGAGGCATGGAAGCGCGCCGGACATCCGCCAGAGGGGCTGTCGGTCGGCGTCCATGTGCACGGTTTCCTGGCCGACGATGACGCCACGGCCCACGAGCTCTTGTTTCCGTACCACGCCGCGGCGTTCACCCGGATCGGCGAGGAGCGCGGTTGGCCGCCAACGACCCGAGCGCAATACGATGCCATGACCGGCCCCGGCGGCGCCCTCTTCGTGGGCAGCCCGAAGACCGTCCTCGAGAAGGTCCGCGCGGTCGACGAGGCCCTGGGTGGCATCACCCGGCTCACCATGTTGATGACCCCGGCGACCATGCCGCACGAGGCCGTTTTGCGCTCGATTCGCCTTTGGGGACGCGAGGTTGGCTCGAAGCTTCGCTGACGCAACTTTTGGCCGGCGCCGCCGATACTGGACTCGAGAGCAGACAACGCCAGATGTCTAACGCCATTCGACTAAGACCAGAGCAAGCCATCGTGCTCGCCGCTCCGCTCGCGCGGGCCGCCACGGCCTCCGTGGCGCGTGACCAGGGCAACGCGGTGCACATTTACGCCGCGTTCGATGTGTCGATGGACGACAAGCGTAGCAACATCTTCAGCGTCGACATCGTTATGCGCTCCGCGAGCCCCGATCTCGTCCATACGGCCGCGAGCTTCGATGCCGCCAAGGACCCTCACGAGCTGCACTACTACCATTCGAGCTCGAAGACCCCGCTCGAGCTGACCGCGGAGATGGCGGCGGCCATCCGTGTCGCGATGCAACGCAACCGCCTCATCATCAAGGAGGCGCACGACCGCGTGTTGATGCCGGAGCAGCGCCAGTTGTTCCGCGCCGCCATGAACGCCGTCGACGCGGCCCTCTACAGCTACGCGCCGGTGCTCTGAGCGTCCACCTGCGCCTGAGTCGGATCCGCGTGCTCCCATTCCCAGCCGGCTTCCGTGAGGTAGTCGCAAATGGCGTCCATGGCGACCTCCGGCGGTAGATCGATCGCGAGCAGCTGATTGAACGCGGACTCGCTGTGGCAGCTCATGCCCGCGATAGCGGTCATCAATTCACCGAGCTCCGGCAAGCGCACTGGTGGGACGAGGACGCGCACGGTGCGGTGGCCACCCTTCTCGTGCGTCCGTTGATACTCGAGCATGCCGTCCTCGGCGGGCGTCGCGACGACGATGTCCTGATACGAAACACCATAGAAGAAGAACGGCGTGTTGTGCAGCCGGTAGAGCTCACCGCCCAGCGACTCGGCCCACAGAGTCTCGGCGGTGCCTTCGCCCGATTGAAAGGCTATCTTGGTGTCGATCTCGCTCATGGCGGCGGGGCTTATACCCCGTTCGCTCCTTCAGTGCGCGAGAAGACGCCGGGACGAAAGATACGCGCGCACGTAGTAGCGCTCGCTGAGCGCCGCTCTCACGACCCCCTTGGAGGAGCTCGCGTGCACGAACTGATCGTCGCCGACGTAGATACCTACGTGCGTGATCTGGCCGCGCTCGAGCGTGTCGAAGAACACGAGGTCACCAGCGCGCAGCCCATCGCGACCGACAGCTTCGCCAAGCAACGCCTGCGCGCGGCTGTTCCGCGGCAGCTCGATGTTGAACGCTGAAGCGTACACCGAGCGCGTGAAGCCCGAGCAGTCGACGCCGCGCTTGTCGAGCCCACCCCACAGATAGGGGACGCCGAGCCAACCCGAGACGACGCTGCTGAGCGACGCGAGCCAGCCGGTGGGGGGCGTTTGCGGCCGAGCGGGCTTGGCGGGCTCGGGAGTGGCAGGAGTGGTCGGCGCCGTCGGCTTGGTGGGCGCCGTCGGAGCAGCGGAGACCGGCCGCGCCTTCGCCGGCAGGCCCAGCTCGCGCGACAGATCCACATAGCGCTCATGGTAGGAGCGCCTCACATCGAGCGACGCAGCCTTCCCCACGCCGGCGAAGTCCAGCTGCAGCTCGTCCTGGAGCTGCCTCAAGTCGTCACGCACCTGAGGTGTTTGCGCGCCCGCCTCGAGCTCGGCCCCGAGCCACAAGCGCTCCCGCAGCATGGGCCGCATGAGCTCGCGTGTCTTCTCGACGTTGCGCGTGAGCTGCGCCTTCTCGCTGGCCGTCAGCTTGGCGGTCTGGAGGAGCTGCACCCAATAGCGGACGACATCCGGCGCCATCTCCTCGTTGAAGTAGCGCGGAAAGTTGAACGCGAGCTCGCGCGGTTGAGCCTTCGGCGCGCGGCCCGCGAATTTGAGCAGCTGATATCCCACCGCGATCGGCGGCGGCACGTAGCGGTATGTGTCGTGATAAGCGTCGTACGCGGCCTTCGCGGCGCTCTTCGGCGGAACCCCATTGAAGATCGCTGCCGCGATGACGGACTTGGCCGAGGTCACGCCTTCGTCGGTGCCGTCCTTCACGGCCTTGCCGCCAAACTCGATGCGCACCGCTTCGCGCCACTCAGCACGCTGCGCTTCCGAGAGGTCGTCGCGGCCGTCGATGTACTGCAAGAGCGTTTGCGAGCGGGAAGCGGCGCTCGTGACGTCCGCGGCGGAGAGCAGGAGCAGCAAGAGTGAGGGGAGCATGCTGGCGTATTGAATGAACCGGGGCCGGACGCCGAGTCAAACAAGTGGAGATCGCTAGCCTGCCGCGCGGCGGTCGTGTAGGGCGCGTCACGACATGACCATCACGATTACGGCGTTCGAAGCGTCACCCGATAAAGGTCAGGGGCTCGCCCGTGACACGCGCGTGCGGTGGGCGCTCGAGGAAGCGGGGCTTTCCTATGACGTGCGGCTCGTGTCTTTCCGCGCGATGAAGGAGCCCGAGTATCTGGCGCTGCATCCGTTCGGCCAGATCCCAACTTACCGAGAAGGCGACCTCGTGCTCTTCGAGAGCGGCTCGATCGTCTTCCACATCGCGCAGCGTTGCCCCCACCTTCTGCCAAGCGACGCCAATGCTCGCGCACGCGCGATCACCTGGATCTTCGCCGCGCTGAACACCGTGGAGCCGCCCATCCTCGAGCTCCAAATCGCGAAGTTCCTCGAGAACGACAAGCCCTGGAACGAGGAGCGCTTACCGATGATCGAGCTGCGTATACGCACGCGGCTGAAGCAATTGTCGGCGTACTTGGGGGAATCCGAGTGGCTCGATGGTGCGTTCAGCGTGGGAGACCTGATGATGGTGTCGGTGCTGCAGCGACTGAGGTCGTCGGGACTTCTGAACGAGCTCCCGAACATCGCCGCCTACGTCGCGCGAGGTGAAGCGCGGCCTGCCTACAAGCGGGCGTTCGCGGCTCAGCTGGCCGTGTTCACCGCAAGTCAGACGGGGGCCGCCGCAAAGCCGTAACTTCGATCTGCAGGCTCGTATCGTCGCTGCTCAACAAGACCTGGCCGTCCTGGATAGTTGCCTGGAGGCGCATCGATTTGTCCGCGAAAGCGGCGAGGGCGCCGGGGGAGCCGAGCTCGAGCTTGTGGATGGTGAGGTTCTTGGGGCGGGCGAGCTTCTCCTCGGCGGATTTCCACCAGGGGAGGGCGCCGCCGCCGTAACAGTAGACGTAGGTGTGGGTGGAGCGGCCGCAGGCGCGGAGGACGGCTTTCTCGTCGGGTTGGCCGAGCTCGATCCATTCCTCGATGACGCCGGTGAGGTCCTTGCGCCAGAGGTCGGGCTCGTCGGGGTCGCTCAGGCCTTTGCCGAACACGAGGTGCTCGTGCGCGTGGAGCGCGAAGACGATGACGCGGATCATCATGCGCTCGTCGGTCTCGGAGGGGTGCCGGGCAAGCGTGAGGGGGAACTCGCCGTAGACGCCGCGGTCGATGTCGGCGACGTCGAGAGTCGCCTTGAAGATGGTGGAGCGAAGAGCCACGGGAGGCTCCTAGCACGCGGCGTCCGTGTCTCGCCATCTGTCCGCTTCACCGGACAGGTGACCGACGGTTCGGACGTGCCTCACGCGCTCAATGTGTTGAAACTACAGGTTTTATGGGGCGGCCTGAGGCTTGCATGGAAGGCAGGGTGTAACACGCCCCCGGACACGAGGTTCACCATGCGCCGCATCCTCCCCCTCTTCGCTTTATTGGCGCTCGGCGTGACCGCTTGCAGCACCACCGGCCCAAGGACGGCTTCGCGCCACGGCAAATTCCAGCAGTATCAGGCAGAGAGCGAAGGCGCGCACAAAGTCCGGGCATGGCGCAGCGCTGACCGCTTCGCTCTGGGCGGCGACTAGCGCCAGTGGCCCGTCCTCGGGGGTTAAGCTCGACCTGGCCCCGCCCCCGAGGCTAACGTCGACCTGCTGTGTGGACCCTCGCTCCTAGTCTCGTCGTCTCGACTCAAAAAGGCTGGGGCGAGCTGCGCTCACTCGCGACTGGCCAGCGCTGGGATCTCGGCCCCGAGGATCTCGCCATCATCAGGGCGCTCGCGGCCGGCATCTCGGACGCTGAAGCGGACAAGCATCGCGAGCTCGAAGCCGCGGCGGAGCTCGGCTGGGCGGCGCGCGCCGACAGCCTCGTCGACCCGCAGACACGCCAGCGTCTCGAAGCGCTCGAGCGTCACTTCGCGTGGTGCAAGTGCGCCTACGATCCCAATGCCCACGCCGCCGTCCTCGACGCGCACGCCGCGCGCCGCCACCTGCACCGCGGCTTCGCGCAGCACCAGGCGCTCCCGGAGACCATCGCGCGCCGCGCCGCGCTCGCCGGGAGTGAGCCCAAGAACGTCCTCGTCTTGGGGGACGACGACTTCGTGAGCGTCGCGCTCGCCCGGCTGGGTCACCGGGTGACGGTCCTCGAGATCGACACCGCCATCACGGACCACATCCGCCGTAGCGCACCGGACGTCGAGGTCATCGTCCACGATCTGCGCGAGCCTCTGCCGGCGCGGCTCGTCCAGGCCTTCGATGCCTTCTTCGCGGACCCGGTGAGCGGCGCTGGAGCATTCCGTCTCTTCCTGGCGCGTGGTCTCACGGCGCTCGGTTCCGATGGCCGTGGCTTCGTCTGCGTGTCGGAGGCGGGCGCGCTCAACTTCATGGCGGTGGCCGCCGAGCTTGGCGGCGAAGTCACCGGCCAGCTCACCGACTTCAACCACTATCACGCGCCCGACTACTCCCTCGCGTTCTACACGAGCGATCTCGCCACGGTGCGCGTCAAGGACGCAGCCTCCATCTCGCCGCGACCCGACGAGCCGTATCTCCCGCGTGGGATCACCTTCGAGGATCGATTCCTCGAGACGCCGGCGTCACGCTACGTGTTCAAGAGCATCAATCCCGCGACCAGCGAGATCATTCATCTCGATCAGATGCTCAAGCTCCTCGAGCGCACGGGCCGCTTGAGCATCCGCAACCGTAGCTATTACGAGGAGAACGGCGTGCGCACGTACCACGTGCACACCAAGGAAGGCGGCGCGGTGTTCCTGCGCATCCTCATCGAAGAGAAAATCGGTGAGCTCTTCGTGGCGCCCGCGGATGCGATGCTCGAGAACGCCCTCATCACGGTGCTCCTGGGGGCGCTCGGTATCGATGGGACAGTGGTGGAGAAGCGTCGGGTGCGTGGGTCGGCGGTTTATGGCGTGACGTGATTGCGGCGCCGGCGCTCCCGTGTCGCTGCATACGAGCGCGCGGCCATCGAGGCGTAAAACTGCTCCGCTGTCGCGGTGTAGAAGCTGCGGCGCGGTGTCGGATCCTTGGTCCAGGAGGTGAGCTTTTCGGCGCCGAAGATCTTCGCCATGTTCTCGAAGTCCTCGCGCACGTTGACGATCATGCGTGAGGCGCCGCGGCGGAAGCAGAGGTCCGCGATCGTCGCCAGCAGCTCGGCCCAGGTGCGCAGCGGCAGGGCGCCGTCCTCGAGGACCATGTCGATCTCGCGCACGGCATCGGCGTCGTAGTTGCGCGGGTGCTCGACCACGACGCCGACTGGGCGTCCGCCACGGCGTACGGTGTAGACGTTACGCGGGGAGTGCGCGTGATAGCGCGCGTCGTCCGGCATGAAGGTCGCGAGCAGCTCGTCGGCGGTGGGGCCGCGGGCGTAGCCGAGCGCCTGATGGTTGATGGGCTGCTGCAGCATGGTGGCCACGGGCTCGAGCTCGCCGTAGCGCAGCGGACCGAAGGTGGTGCCAGCGCTCAGGCGGACGGTGCGCGGCCAGGTGTCGTATGCCGGGGACGGCAGCGCGGGATCGTCGAGCGCCACCAGCAGCGCGCCGTGCTCGACCGAGATCGGGCGCGCGCCGTAGCGACCCCACGCCGCTTCGAGCCGCGGCTCCACCGGGAGCGGCACACGCCAGCGCAATTGCCTGGCGCCGTTCGCGAACAGGTGTGCGCAATAGCGTCGCGCCGCCGCGAACCACAGTCCTGGCGATGCGGCGATCCACACCTCGCGCACCCAGTCGCTCGCGAGTCGCGTGCCACGATGCAGGCAGACACTCGAGCCGTCGGTGCAAGCCGCGAGGTGCGGCGATGACCAAGAGAAATTCCGAGGCAGCTCCAGGCGAAGCCGAGCGATGAGCTGCTCGGCTTCAGCCTGAGAGATGAGCTTCAAGGCAGCGGACGGACCGGTTTGTTGTTGCCGCCGCCAGTGCCACCCGTACCGCCGGTGCCACCGTTATTGCCGCTGCCCGAGCCGCCGCCATTCCCCGTACCGCCGGCCGGATTCGGGTCCTCGATCATGTCGGCGTCGGTGAGCTGCGCCAGGGCGTGGGCCTGCTCGACCATCGCGAGGATCGCTTCGGTGACGAGGTCCTGGTTGCTGCCCTCTTTGTTCATGCCCGCATTGGCTTCTTGGATCTGAGCCTGCAGGTCGGCGATGAGCGCCTTGGTGTTCTCGATCTGCGAATCGAGCTGAGCGCGCTCGGTGTTGCGCCGCGCGACCTCGTCCGCGACAGCGGCCGTGTTGTTGGTCTGCGAGCCGCCGTCGTCCTTCTTGCCGCCGTCCGACTGCTGCGGCGGAACGACCGCGGGAGCGGCTTCCTTGTCGCCGAGCTTGGCGCGCTCTTCCTGCTGGCTCTTCAAGCGCGCCTCGGCGGCGGCGAGCGCGGCCTGCAGGCGCTTCACGGAGTCGTCACGCTCGGTCTCGTCCTGCTTCATCATGACGCGAGCCATCATGTAAGCGAGGTCGGCGGTGTCGGTCTTACGTAGCCCGGCCGCCTGCGAGAACTTCTGCATGGCCGTGCCGAGCGCCTTGTTCGCGGCAGCGGAGGCGCCGCCGGTCGCGAGCACCGCTTTGGCGGCCTCCGAGAGCTCGTTCCACGCCTGGGGGTTCTTGTTGATGGCCTGCTCGACGCGGATGAGGCCTTCGGGCGTCGGGTGGAGGTTCGCGATGCCGAGCGCCTTCACCAGCATGGTGTTGTCGTTGATGTCTTGCGCGTACTCTTCGCGCTTCACGCCGTAAGCAGCGTCGGTGACGGTCTGCTGCTGGGCGGTGCGCAGAGCCGCGGAGCCGGCGCCAGCGCTGTTCACGGCGCCGAGGTTCGTGGCGGTGCCGCTCGGGCGAATGTCAGCGACGTTCGTAGTGTTCACGGGCTGCTGACCGGTCGTGTTTTGACCGACGATGCCCGTGCCGTTGCTACGCTCTTCGCCTAGCCCGCGTGCGCGGTTGTTGGTGGCGCTCGCGCTGCGGTCTGCGAGGTCGCTGATGAACTTCGGGGTACGGGTGCTCTGACTGCCAATGCGCTCGTTCGTCATGGAACGCCTCCAATGTCGGGTATATCCACTTACACCCCTGGTTCAGTTTGCGGTCACGATAACCAAAGATTTTTACGCGGGCGGCGTTTACCCAAGAGGGCTCGAGCTTGGTTACGAATTCGACCGATTGTCGCAATGTCAGCCTAAATGGGGGCATTCGGATGGTGGTGCGTTGACCAGACCAGGCGATCCAGGTTGATTGCGAGCCGATGGATTTCTGCGCACAGGCCGAAGACTACGTAGCCGGTCGCCTCTCGAACGCAGAGGTCCGCGCCTTCGAGGGTCATGCGCAGACGTGTGAGACGTGCGGCAAAGCCTTGCTGCGCCGCAAAGCCGTCGAGCGTGCCGCGATCATCATGCGCCGCAATCAAAACGCGCGCGCCATTCGGCCCACCGAGACGACGGCGCGCAACGTCGCCGTCGAGCCGACGCCTGCTGACGATGCCGCGAGCATCTCGACCGTCCAATCGCGGGAGCTCTTTCGCTCCGATCAGATGGAGCACGAAGCGCCGCGCGGCGCGTTCGGTCCCAAGCGCGTCGCGACTGTCCTATTGATCGTCGTGCTCGCCGGTGGAGCGCTGCTATGGCGGTCACGGACTGAGGCGCCCGAAGCGAGCATCCCCGTGGCTGCCGAGCCACCCGAGCCAGAGCTCACGCCGCCGCCGCGCGCGGAGCCGAGCCAGCCGCAGCCCACCGTCACCGCGCCGTCGCCCGATCTGACGCCGACGCTCGAAGCGCCACCGCCGGCACCGAAGCCCGAAGCGCCACCGCCAGCTCCGAAGCCGCCGCAAGCCAAGGCGCCAACGCAGCCAGCGAACCCCAACGCGGACCTGCCGCTCGACGCCGACTGGGAGACGATCGTCGCCACCGTGAACGGTAAGAAGTGCGGCCCCGCGGTCGCGCCGCTGCGCGCGCGTGTCACCAAGGATGGCACTGACGCCGAGTCCTGGGCGCTGCTCACGCAGTGTTACGCCAAGCGCAAGCGCTGGCAAAACGTGCTCGACGCCTATGCCATGGTCACGCAGTACGGCGATGGCGAGCTCGTCGCGAGCCTGCAGAAGATCGCCGACGAAGCGCGCGCGGCCTTGCAGCCCGCGCCTCCCGCGGACGCACCCGCGCCGACCGAAGAAACGCCGCAGTAAGCCGTTGATCGTGCATCGGTTCGATGATGTGTTGCCTTTATGCACATCACTGCTCGCTACCTACCGTTGCTTGCGGTCGCGGTGTCGTTCGCCGTTGGCTGCTCGAAGACCGAAACCGTAGAGCCGAAAGACACGCCGCCGGCGCCCGCCGATGCCGCGGCCACCGCTCCCGCCGCCGCCAACACCGGCGAAGGCGAAGTCAGCATCGTCGCGTGGCCGGGTTACATCGAGCGTGGCGCGACCGACAAAGCCTACGACTGGGTGACGCCCTTCGAGCAGGCGACCGGTTGCAAGGTCAACGTGAAGACCGCGGGCACGTCGGACGAGATGGTCGCCCTCATGAATCAGGGTGGCTACGATCTGGTGACCGCGTCGGGTGACGCCTCGCTGCGCCTCATCGCCGGCAAGACCGTCCGCCCGATCGACATCGCGACCATCCCGAGCTACGCGACCGTCGACGAGCGCCTGCAGAACGCGCCGTGGCACACGGTCGACGGCAAGCACTACGGCGTGCCTTATCAGTGGGGCCCGAACGTGCTCGCCTACAACACCAACGTCTTCAAGACCGCGCCGACGTCGTGGTCGGTGGTGTTCGAAGAGCAGAAGCTGCCCGACGGCAAGAGCAACAAGGGCCGCGTGCAAGCGTACGATGGTCCCATCTACATCGCCGACGCCGCGATCTACCTGATGGCGAAGAAGCCCGAGCTCGGCATCAAGGATCCGTACGAGCTCAACGAAGCGCAGTACAAGGCCGCGCTCGATTTGCTCCGCAAGCAGCGTGAGCTGGTGCACCGCTACTGGCACGACGCGAACGTGCAGGTGCAGGACTTCACCGCCGAAGGCATCGCGGCCTCGAGCACCTGGCCGTTCCAGGTCAATACGCTCCAGGGCAACAAGCAGCCGGTCGCGAGCACCTTCCCGGTGGAGGGCGCGTCCGGTTGGGCGGACACCACGATGATGCACACCAACGCCGCGCATCCGATCTGCGCCGCGAAGTGGATGGAGTGGTCGATAAGCCCCACGGTGCAGGGTGACGTGGCCTCGTGGTTCGGCTCGGTGCCCACGGTGCCGAAGGCCTGCGACGGCACCCACGCGAAGCTCGGCAAGGACGGCTGCAACACCAACGGCTTCGACAAGTTCGACCGCATCAAGTTCTGGCGGACGCCGACCGCGGAGTGCTCGCAGGGGACCTGCGTGCCGTACGCGCGCTGGGCGACGGACTTCGTCGCCATCATGGGTAAGCGCTGAACGCAGTCGAGCTCTCGGGCGTACGTAAAACGTACGGCGCGGCGGTCGCCCTCGAGGGTGTCTCGTTCGCGGTGCGCGAAGGTGAGTTCTTCTCGATGCTCGGGCCGTCGGGCTCGGGCAAGACGACTTGCCTCCGGCTCATCGCGGGCTTCGAGACACCCGACAGCGGCGCCGTCGCGTTGTTCGGCAAGGACGTGGCGCGCCTGCCTCCGTACGAGCGTGACGTCAACACGGTCTTTCAGGACTACGCGCTCTTCCCGCACCTCTCCATCCTCGAGAACGTCGAGTACGGGCTGCGGGTGAAGGGTGTCGCCAAAGCGGACAGAAAGAAGCGGGCGCTGGCGATGCTCGAGGTCGTCCGCTTGAGCGGTGTCGAAGGCCGTAAGCCCGCCGCTCTGTCCGGTGGCCAGCGGCAGCGGGTGGCGCTGGCGCGCGCCCTGGTGAACGAGCCCAAGGTGCTGCTCCTCGACGAGCCGCTGGGCGCGCTCGACTTGAAGCTCCGCGAGGAGATGCAGACCGAGCTCAAGGCGCTGCACAAGCGCGTCGGCCTCACCTTCATCTACGTCACGCACGATCAGGGTGAAGCGCTCAGCATGTCGGACCGCGTCGCCGTGTTCTCGAAGGGCCGGCTCGAGCAGATCGACGCTCCGCAGCAGCTCTACCGCGCCCCCAAGACGCGCTTCGTCGCGGGCTTCGTCGGCTCCGCCAACGTCCTCGACGGCGCGGCCTTGGGCGTGTCCGCCAAGGCGGCCATTTTGCGGCCCGAGAGCATCACCTTCAGCGAAGGGGAGGGCGTCGCGGGCAAGGTGCTCGACGTGCAGTTCCAGGGCCCGCTCACCCGCATCGAGGTGGTGACCGACAAGCTCGCAAAGCTCGTGGTGACGACGCCGAGCCGCGAGCGGCTACCCGCCGCGGGCAGTGAGGTGCGTCTCAAGTGGGACGCCGCCGCCGTGGTGCCGCTCGAGGACGGCGCGTGAGAGCCATCGGCCGGGCGCTCTACGCTCACCCGCGTGTGTGGCTCGCCGTGCTCTTGGTCCCGCCGCTCGTCTGGCTGGGCGTCGTGTATCTCGGGTCGCTCGCGGCGTTGCTCGCGCAGAGCGTCTTTCACGTGGACGACTTCAGCGGCGTCATCGTGCGCGAGCCGTCGCTCACCACCTACAAGCAGCTCGTCACGACGCCGGCGAACGTCGACATCATCGTGCGCACGTTGCTGATGGCGCTGGCGGTCACGGTGGCTTCGGCCGTCGTGGCGTTTCCCATCGCCTATCACGCGGCGTTCTTCGCGCGCGGCCGTGCGAAGGCGCTCTTTTATTTGGCGGTGATGCTGCCGATGTGGGCGAGCTACCTCGTGAAGGTCTACGCCTGGCGGCAAGTGCTGGCGCGCGAGGGCATCGTCACCTGGATGAGCGAGGTCGTGCACCTGCGCTGGCTGCTCGAGGGCATCCTCGGCTTGCCGGTCGTCGGCGGGCCGTCGCTGTCGGCGTCGCAGCTCGGGACCTTCATCGTCTTCACGTACATGTGGTTGCCGTACATGATCTTGCCGATCCAGGCGGCGCTCGAGCGCGTGCCGCCACAGCTCTTGTCTGCTTCGGCGGACCTTGGCGCCAAGCCTCGGCAGACCTTTTTGCGCGTGGTGTTGCCGCTGTCGCTGCCGGGGGTCATCGCCGGCTCGATCTTCACCTTCTCGCTGACGCTCGGCGATTACATCATCCCTGGGCTCGTCGGCGCGCCAGGCTACTTCATCGGCATGATGGTCTACTTGCAGCAGGGCACCGCCGGGAACATTCCGCTCGCGGCGGCGTTCTCCGTGGTGCCCATGGTGATCATCGGCGTTTACTTGGTGCTGGCACGGCGGGCGGGGGCCTTCGATGCGCTCTGACGGTACGCCTTCGCTCGGGCTGCGGCTCTTCTCGGGCTCAGGCTTGTTCTTCCTGCACTTCCCGATCGTCATCATCGCGCTCTACGCGTTCACCACCGAGGACCGCACCTATCAATTCCCGCCGCCGGGGCTCACCTTGCGCTGGTTCTCCGCCGCGTTTGCTCGAGCGGACATGTGGGATGCCTTGTGGCGCTCGATGGGCGTCGGCGCGGTGGCGACGCTCGTCGCTCTCTTGCTGGGCACCATGGTCGCTGGTGCCATGTTCCGGCGTGGTTTTTACGGCAAGGACGCGCTGACCTTGTTGCTGACCTTGCCCATCGCCTTACCCGGCATCATCACCGGCATCGCGCTGCTCTCGAGCATCAAGCTCGCGGGGCTCACGCCGGGCGTCATGACCATCGTCATGGGCCACGTCACCTTCTGCATCGTCATCGTCTACAACAACGTGGTCGCGCGCCTGCGCCGGTTGCCGTACAGCTTGGTCGAAGCCTCCCTCGACTTGGGCGCCGACCCATTCACGACCTTCCGCCTCATCGTGTTTCCGCACATGGCGACCTCGCTGCTCGCGGGTGGCCTGCTCGCGTTCGCGTTGTCGTTCGACGAGATCATCGTGACCCTGTTCACGGCCGGCACCGAGCAGACCTTGCCTATCTGGTTCTATTCCGAGCTCTTCCGGCCGCGTGACCGGCCCATCACCAACGTGGTGGCGCTGCTCGTCATCGCGGTCACCACCCTCCCGACCTTGATTGCTTACCGCCTGACGCGAGAATCCCCGTCTTGACGGGGCCACCCAAGTCGATGCTTCCTGAGCTCCACCCCGAGAGGAGCTCCCGTGCGTAGAAGTGTGATCCATAGCGTCATCGCAGCGTCGGCGATCTACGCGCAGTCCGCGCTCGCCGCCGAGCCCGCCAAGACGGCCCCTGTGTCCGCGAAAACGAACGCCCCCGCGAAGCCGCCGGAGCCCGAGAAGACGGTGACGGCGCCCACCAAGGCGTCCGAGATCTCGAAGACCGACACCGATCAGAAGCTGCCGCCGAACAATCAGTTCTGGTGGCCGGAGCGTCTCGACCTCGAGCCGCTGCGCCAGCACGGCATCGAATCGAATCCGATGGGTCACGACTTCGACTACGCCGCCGCCTTCAAGAAGCTCGACCTCGCCGCGGTGAAGAAGGACATCAACGACGTCCTCGGTAAGTCGCAAGAGTGGTGGCCGGCGGACTACGGTAACTACGGTCCGTTCTTCATCCGCATGGCCTGGCACAGCGTGGGTACCTACCGGGTGACCGATGGCCGTGGTGGCGCCGGTGGCGGACAGCAGCGCTTCGAGCCGCTCAACAGCTGGCCGGACAACGCCAGCCTCGACAAGGCGCGCCGCCTGCTCTGGCCGGTGAAGGCCAAGTACGGCAAGGCCCTCTCGTGGGCCGACCTCATGGTGCTCACGGGCAACGTCGCCCTCGAGAACATGGGCATGAAGACCTTCGGCTTCGCGGGTGGCCGCAAGGATCAGTGGGAAGCCGACACGGTCTACTGGGGCTCGGAGCGCAAGTGGCTGGGAGGTGAGCGGCGCAGCAAGGACGGCATGCTCAATCAGCCGCTCGGCGCGGTGCAGATGGGGCTCATCTATGTGAACCCGGAAGGTCCGAACGGTAACCCCGATCCGGTCGCCGCCGCGAAAGACATCCGTGAAGCCTTTGCCCGCATGGCGATGGACGACACGGAGACCGTGGCGCTGATCGCCGGTGGTCACACCTTCGGCAAAGCACACGGCGCGCACTCACCCGAGAAGTGCGTCGGCAACGCGCCCGCTGGTGCGCCGATCGAAGAGCAGGGGCTCGGCTGGAAGAATAAGTGTGGCACTGGCGTCGGCAAGGACGCGACGACCAGCGGGCTCGAAGGTGCATGGACCGCGCTGCCGACGCGCTTCTCCATCATGTTCCTGCAGAACCTGTTCTCGCACGAGTGGGAGCTCACGACGAGCCCGGCTGGCGCGAAGCAGTGGAAGCCGAAGGGCGGCGCCGACGCCAACACGGTCCCGGACGCGCACGATCCCAACAAGAAGCACGCGCCGATGATGTTGACGACGGACTTGGCGCTCCGGTTCGACCCGGCCTACGGCAAGATCTCGAAGCGCTTCCTCGACAACCCGAAGGAGTTCGAGGACGCGTTCGCGCGCGCTTGGTTCAAGCTCACGCACCGCGATCTAGGGCCGCGCTCGCTCTACCTTGGCGCCGAAGTGCCGAAGGAAGTGCTCTCCTGGGAAGATCCGATCCCGGCGGTCGATCACAAGCTCGTGGGTGACGCCGAGATTGCGGTGCTCAAGCAGAAGATCGCGGGCTCGGGCCTGAAGCCGACGGAGCTGATCCGTACGGCGTGGGCGTCTGCCGCGTACTTCCGCGGCACCGACAAGCGCGGCGGCGCGAATGGCGCGCGCATTCGCTTGAACCCGGCGAAGGGCTGGGCGGTCAACGATCCGGCGGAGCTCGCCAAGGTGCTCGCGAAGCTCGAGGGCATCCAGAAGGACTTCAATAAGCGCGGCGACGGTATCAAGGTCTCGGTGGCGGACGTCATCGTGCTGGGTGGCGCGGTGGGTCTGGAGCAGGCCGCGAAAGCGGGCGGCTGGGACGTGAAGGTCCCGTTCACCCCGGGCCGCACGGACGCGACCCAGGAGCAGACCGACGTCGCGGCGTACGCCGTGCTCGAGCCCAAGGCCGACGCCTTCCGCAACTACTACGGCAAGGGCAATTACCTGGCGCCTCTCGACATGATGGTCGAGCGCGCGTCGTTCTTGAACCTATCGGTGCCCGAGATGACCGTGCTCATCGGCGGCCTGCGCGTCCTCGACGTGAACACCGGGCACGCAAAGAACGGCGTCTTCACCGCGAAGGTCGGCAGCTTGAGCAACGACTTCTTCGTCAACCTGCTCGACATGCAGACCAAGTGGCAGAAGGCGAAAGCCGAGGGCCTCTACGAAGGCGTGGACCGCAAGAGCGGCAAGGTGAAGTGGACCGCGACGCCAATCGACCTGATCTTCGGCTCGCACTCCGAGCTGCGCGCGGTTGCGGAGGTCTACGCGGCGGACGACGGCAAGCAGAAGTTCGTCGCCGACTTCGTGAACGCCTGGAACAAGGTCATGATGCTCGATCGCTTTGATGTGGTCGCCAAGCAGTAACGTTCCAG
>JBDHVB010000089.1:0-20260 GCA_039809465.1 Myxococcota bacterium | reverse complement strand
GGCGGAGCGGCGCGAACAGCAGCCGGTGGCACGGGGAGAGGTGCAGGGGGTGGAACGAGCGGAGGCAAGGGCGACGCTGAGACAGCAGGCGCGGCGGGGACTGGCTGCCAGCTCGAGGCGCCGGTGCGGTTCCATTGCGTCGCGCCGACGATGGCTTCGACGGGATGCGGAGGCGGAACCGCAGGCACGGCTTCGGCGGGCGGCGGGGGTGGCGACAAGGTGGCCGCGACCTGGTCCGCGACAGTGGACATTGGCTCGGAGAGCGCTTGGGGATTCCAGCGGGTCATCCCACCCTGCGGTGGAGGAGGCGGCTCGGCCTGTCGTGGCGCGACCGGCGGCTCCTCGGCGAGAGCTTCGATGGCTGGCAGCTCGGGCGGTCCATCGAAGGCTTGCGCCGCGCTGGGCAGCTCGGGTGGCGGCTCATCCGCGTGTGCGCCAATCGGCGGAAGCACAGGCGGAGGCTCCTCGCTCGGTGTCTCGATAGGCAGAAGCGAAGGCTCGCTTCCCAGCGCTTCGATGAACGGCAGCCCGGGTAGAGACTCACCGGCCTGCATTTCGATCGACGGCAGCACAGGTGGAGACTCACCAGCCTGCACTTCGACCGATGGCAGCGCGGGTGGGGACTCACCGGCCTGCACTTCGATCGACGGCAACACCGGTGGAGACTCACTGCCCTTCACTTCGATCGACAGCAGCACGGGTTGAGACTCACCGGCCTGCATTTCGATCGACGGCAGCACCGGTGGAGACTCACCAGCCTGCGCTTCGATCGACGGCAGCACCGGTGGAGACTCACCAGCCTGCGCTTCGATCGACGGCAGCTCCGGTGGAAGCTCGGCGATCTGAGTTTCACCGAGCGGAGAAACCAGCGGTGCGTTCCCCGACACAGCGACCGCCGGCGCAGGAGCCGGGCCGTCATCGAAACCATCGAGCTGCAATGACTCGGCAACGTACGCTTGCACCGCGAGCGCCACCGAGCGGGCGGCATCGTCTGGCAACGCGTCGTAGCGCGCGGTGGGAGACTCGCCGAGCGCGCTATCGAGCGCACTATCGATACCCGCACCGAAGTCGATGCCGGCAAAGCCGTCACGCGCGGCGTCGTCCGCAGGAGGAGCGAGCAGCCAATCGCCCTTGGGCGCGTTTTGCGGGGGAGGTGGCGGCTCCTCGGGTGAAGGGGCCGATACCGATGGAGATGGCTCGGCCTGCGCATATGCGCTCGCGGCCTCCACCGTCGGTTCGTCGTCGATGGGGGCGAGCAGACTCACGATCTTGGCGTCGACCGTAGGCTCGTCGTCGATAGCGGACAGCCGGCCGACGAGGCGCGTATCGACCGTGGGATCGTCGTCCACTGCGGGAGGCGGATCCGAGACCGTGGCCTCGTCCGCGATGCTCTCGAACCTGATCTCGTCGTCCCTGATCGGCGCTTCGACGACTGACTCGGCAGCCGCGGATGGCTCGGCAGCGGGCGGCACGTCCACCGGCGCGGCGCTCCCCAGCGGGTCCGCCGCCAATACCGGAATCGGGATCGGCATCGGCCCGCTCGACTCGGCGACCATCGGCGCGGGCGGCTCTGGCGCGGCGACCGGCGGCGGTACGAGGTTCGCTACGTCGGGAGGCGGCACCGCGAACGACAGCACTGGCACCGCCGCGGGGCGCGCCGCGGTCACCAGGCCCCACTCGGCCAGGATCCGCTTCAGCGCATCATAACGGAACGGCGACGGCAGCACCGCGTCGCACCCTGTCCGCGCAAGCAGCACCGCGCGCGCGTCGGGGTCATTACCCGACGGATGCAGGATGATGAACCGCGCCTCCGGCTTCGCCTTCTTCACCTCGGCGCAGAGCGCCGCGCCACCACCCCGCCCCGACACGTCGGACGCGGCGATGACGAGCGTCACGTCTCCGCCAGTGAACAGCGTCATCGCCTGCTCGCGCTCGAGCGCCTGGAGCACACGGAAACCGTCACGCGCGAGGACCGTCGCGATCAGCTCGAGCTCCGTCGGGTCGCTCTCGGCCACCAGCACGCAGCGGCTCACGTATAAAGTCCTCGCCGTTCGATACGTCGTGCCACGTTGCTCGGCACCAAGCCTCGGATCGACTCACCTCGGAGACGCAATTCACGGATGCGCGTGCTCGACACCTCGGGCAGCGCGACAGGCAGCGCCCGGAGGTCCGGGTAGCCAGCACGGCCAAGAATGACCACGGGCACCATGCGGACGATGTCGTCCCACCGGTACCAACGGTCCGTCTCGCCCAATATGTCCGCTCCAACGGACAGCACCAGTTTATCCCCGGGCATGATCGTCCGTAAATGTACCAGCAAATCGTAGGTACGCCCGGCTCCTCCCAGCTCGTCTTCCACCCGGGACACCTGCACGCGCCCGCCAAAGGGCTCGGCCATGAGCTCGCACAGGGTAACCCGCTCGTCGAAGCTGATGAGGCTCTTTCCCAAGGCGTGGGTGCGCGTGGGCACGACGAGCACGCGCTCCGCGTCGAGGGCCTGGAGCAGGTAGAGCAACGCCATCTGATGAGCGATGTGCGGCGGGTTGAAGCTGCCGCCGTAAATCACCGTGCTCCCCGTTAGATCCGGCGCGCCGCTCACGCAGGTACTGTAGCGCAACTTGCGCGCAAACCGCGAATCCTGCGATGCTTTCGCTAGCCCATGAGCGCGCCCATCCTCGGCATCGATCTCGGAACGACCAATTCTTGCGCGGCTCTCGCGGACGATACTGGAACCGTTCGACTAATTCCCTATCGTGGCGGCGAGTTCACGGTCCCCTCGATCTACGCCGTCGACGACAAGGGGCACGAGCTGGTGGGCTACGAGGCCAAGCGCCAGTGGCAGCTCAACCCCAAGCGGACCATCCACGGCGCCAAGCGCGTCATTGGCATGCGCTACTCGTCCGAGGTCGTGCAGCGCATGCGCGCCGCGGTCAATTACGAGATCGTCTCGAGCCCCGACGGCGAGGCCTTGGTCGTCCTCGACGGCAAGCAGTTCAAGATCCACGAGATCTCCGGCAAGATCCTCGCGAAGGTGCGTGACGTCGCGAGCGCGCACCTCGGCGTGCAGATCACGCGCGCCGTCGTCACGGTCCCGGCGTACTTCAACGACCGTCAGCGTCAGGCCGTCTACGAAGCCGGGAACAGCATCGGCCTCGAGGTCGTGCGCATCATCAACGAGCCCACCGCGGCCGCTTTGGCGTACGGCGCCCGCCGCACCGTCAACGAAACGGTGGCGGTCTATGATCTGGGCGGCGGTACCTTCGACATCAGCGTCATCTCGATTCGCGACCGTATCTTCGAGGTCAAATCGACCGGCGGTGACGTCTTCCTGGGCGGCCTCGACTTCGACGAGGCGATCATCCGCTACGTGCTGCTCGACTTTCGCGCCAAGCACGACATCGACCTGTCGCAGGATCCCATCGCCATGCAGCGCCTGCGCGACGTCTGCGAGCGCATCAAGATCGATCTGTCGAGCCGCTCGGAGGTCCCGCTGCTCATCCCGTTCGTGACCACCGGCACCAACGGCAAGCCGATGGACATCAACATGGTGATGCGCCGCGAAGAGCTCGAGATGCTCACGCTGCCGCTGGTCGACCAGACCTTCGAGACCTGCGCCCGCGTCATCGAGGAAGCTGGCACCACGCCCGAGGCGCTCGACCAGGTCATCCTCGTCGGCGGCCAGACCCGCATGCCAGCCATTCAGAAGCGCATCGCCGACTTCTTCGGCCGCGCGCCCTCGCGGATGGTGCACCCCGACGAGTCGGTCGCCATTGGCGCGGCGCTCTACGCTTGGTCCCTCGAGTCAGCGTCGTCGCTCAAGCTGACGCTCCTCGACGTCTTGCCGCTGGCGATCGGCATCGAGACGGCCCACGGCACGCTGCACAAGCTCTTCGAGCGCAACAGCGCCGTCCCCAACCGCAAGGCCTTCGTGTTCACGACGCACAAGCACAACCAGAAGGATCTGGTGATGCGTCTGTACCAAGGTGACAAGGAGCGTGCCCGCGATAACGTACCGCTGGGCGAGTTCACCTTCGCGGGCCTGCGCCCCGGTGATGCCGGCAGCGTCCGCGTCGAAGTCGTGTTCGACATGAGTCTCGAAGGTACCTTGTCACTCAACGCCCGTGACGTCGCAACCGGCCAGGTCATGCAGCAGTCCGTCCGCTTTCGCGAATGAGAGCGGCGCTTCTCGTAGTGCTCTTCATGGCGGCGTGTACGCGCCACGTGGAGATGGGTGAGGGGTGCACCGAGGCGAAGCAGTGTGGCAGGGGTGGTGACTGCTATCGCGGTATTTGCACTCCGCTGTGCGCGGATGATTCGGAGTGTGATGGCGAGCTGGTGTGTGCTCGGCATCATTGTTTGTTGGCGACGGGGGAGCCGCGGACGAAGGCGGGGGACCGATCGCCGAGGGCCGATGACCGATTGCCGAAAGCCGATGACCGATTACCGAGAGCCGATGACCGATCGCCGAAAGCCGATGACCGATTGCCGAAGGCCGAGGACCGATTACCGAAGGCCGAGGACCGATTACCGAGATCCGATGACCGTCCCCCCAGCGACTCTCCCCCTCGTCCCGGCATCCGTCCCCGCCCCGCCAATCCGGATCTCCCTCCCGACCCCGCCACCATGGCAGCCGACCTGAAATCGCTTCACTCAGAAATCGAACGCCTCCGTACGGAGCAGCAAGAGCTCCGGGAAGCGATCAAAGCGCTCGAGAAGCGCCATTAAAGCGATTTTCGCTTTGCGCACCGATAGTTCGGTGGACGAGCACCTACATCCGGTGCCAACCCGAGGAAGCCCAAGCCGTTTATGTCTTTTCTAGCGAAAGGGTCACGGCAAAATGACCTTGGTTACGGGTGAGACAACGACGGCTGCGCACCCCACGGATCCAGTGATTCCCGCGGCAACACGGGCATCTTTGAACGCGCCCGCCACCCCCGAAGCCGACGCGACTCCCGCAAAACCGGCCGCGACGACCACGCCCCGCCAGCGCCTCGACCAGTTCAGCGGCACCGACAAAAAGCCCACCCCGGCCGATCGGGAGCTCACCCCACCAGCCAGCGGTACCGGCGGCAGCGGCAATGCCTATCACTCCGAGCCGGCTCCGCGGCATACGCTCCCCAGCGCCGACGCCAAAAAACAGCCCACGGCCACGGCTCACCCCCAAGCGAACAAGCTCGCACAGCCCAAGACCGCCTCGACCCCGTTCGTCGCGGATGTCACGCCCAGGCCCAACGCCAGCTCCGCGCCCACAAAGCAGCTCGGCGCCGACCAGCCAGCCGCCACCCTCGACCCACGCACGGGACCACGCGGCGCGACCACCACAATCGACGGTCAAGCCTCAGCCCTCACCCCCACGACCGACGGCCCGTCCCCAGCCTTCACCCTCGATCAACCCACGCCCGCCTTCGACCTCTCGGCGCGCCCGCTCATGCCCACCGAGCAGCTCCCTCTCGCCGAGATGGCGCCCGACGACGCCGCCCGTTACTTCGCGCACCTCGACACCGCTTTCGCGGACATCGACGCGCACCGCGGCGTGATGCACGGCCCCATGCAGTGGCCGCAGCCCGACACGCCGGCGGGCCAAGAGCGCGTCGAGCTCCTCGTCGCCAAGCTCTTCAAGCCCAAGGAGCGCCCGGAGAGCGCGTACACCACGCTCATCCTCTACATGCCGCTCCCCAGCGATCCGAAGCGCCTCGACAAGATCGCGGGCTTCGCGACCGCCGTGTCACGCCAGCTCCGCACCATGGTCGAGCAAGGCGTCATGCCGCTCGCCACCGCGACGGTGCTGCACCAATCGCTCGCGCGTCACGCCGCGGCGGGCTCGCATCCGAAAGACGCGCAGACCATCACGCGCATGTTCGAGCGCAAGCGCCTCGAGGTCGTCAGCATCGGCGCCACCAAGCGCTAGAAGAAGCCGAGCGCAAAGCTCGCCGGCCTAGGCCGGCGGAAGGCCGACGCGAGCGCGAAGTACTAGTCTGCCTTGGCGGACGGCTTGCTCTTCTTGCTCTCGGCCTTGTCCGCTTTCGCGTCGCTCTTGCTCTCACTCGAGCCGGAGTCCGCGGCCCCCTCGCCGTCCTTCTTCTTGGACTTGGCGGCCTTCGTCTCTTTGTCCTTGCGCGAGTAGTCCGTGATGTACCAACCGTCGCCCTTGAGCTGGAACGACGTCTGGCTCATGACCCGCTCGATGCGCTTGCTGCCGCAATTGGGGCACTTGGCTGGACCCGGGTCGGACATCTTCTGCATGACCTCGGTCACTTTGTGGCACTTCTTGCACTCGTACTCGTAAATCGGCATGACGGGCGCATCTATGCGGGACGCAAAACGCCAGCGTCAAGCGCTCCTTGCGATTGCCTCGGGTGCTGGGTACGCGCTTGCGTGGCCCGGCTACGAGCAATGGCTGCTCGCTTGGGTCTGTTTCATTCCGCTCTTCTGGGTCCTGGATGACCCCGGGCTAGGCAAGCTCAAAGCGCTAGGCTTCAGCTGGCTTACGGGTCTCACGGCCCACATGATGGTCTACACCTGGATCATCGGGATGCTCCGGAACTTCGGGCATCTGCCATGGCCGCTCGCCTTCCTGGGCTACGTGCTGCTTTGCCTCGCCCAGGCCTCGCTCTTCGGCGCCTTCGGCCTGCTCACGTACATCGTCTCGCAGCGGCTGCGCGTCCCACTGGTTTGGGCGGCGCCGGTCTGCATGGTGGTGGTCGAGTGGCTCTACCCCGCCCTCTTCCCCAGCTATTTCGCCAACTCGCAGTACCGGCAGATCGTCGTCCTCCAGAGCGCCGACATCTGGGGCGCGCTCGGCATCGGCTTTTTGCTCACCCTGTGCTCGGCCGTCCTCTACCAGGTGCTGGCGCGCCTCATCCGCGGTCGCGGACAGCTACCGCTCGCGTCGGGCATCACGCTGGTCGCCTTGCTCGCGTTCGACCTGCTCTACGGCACCGCCGCCCTCTCGAACATCGACGACACGGTCGCGGTCGCGCCCAAGAAGATCCGCGTCGGCATGGTCCAGACCAACATGGGCATCTACGACAAGACGCAGCGCCCAGCCGAAGGTCTACGCCGCCATCGCGAACAATCGCTCGAGGTCGAGCGCCAGGGCGCCGAGCTCATCATCTGGCCGGAGTCGGGCTTCTACTATCCGATCCGCGAAGGCGTAACGAACGTCGCCGGCCAGGTGCTGGGCCCCATCTCGACGCCGCTCATCTTCGGCGGCCTGCGCACCTCGCAGAGCGCGAGCGGCGAGCGCGAGATCTGGAACACCGCCTTCATGACCGACGCGGGCGGCAACATCCTCGGCACCTACGACAAGACTTACTTGCTCGCCTTCGGTGAGTACCTGCCGTTCGGCGACTGGTTCCCGTGGCTCTATGACCTGTCACCCGAGACCAGCAAGTTCAACCGCGGCGCGCACACCGAGCCCCTCGTGTACGACGGCGTGAAGTACGGCATGCTCATTTGCTACGAGGACATCCTGCCGCGCTTCGTCAGCAAGGCGATGGAGAGCGAGCCCGACATCCTGGTGAACATCACCAACGACGCCTGGTTCGGCGCGACCCGCGAGCCGATCATTCACCTCGCGCTCGCGACCCTGCGCAGCATCGAGCACCGCCGCTTCATGGTGCGCTCGACCAACACCGGCATCAGCGCCTTCATCGACCCGGCCGGCCGCATCTTGGGCGAGACGCCCGTGTTCGCTCGAGCGAACACCGTCCACGAAGTCGCGTCGCTCCAGGTGCGCACCATCTACAGCCGCATCGGCGATCTGCTCGGCTGGGTGTGCCTAGCCCTGCTCATCTACTGGGCGCGACCACTCATCAAGATGACCTACCGCAAGCTCCGCAGACTGCCAGCGCAGCTCAAGGACCCGCCAGGACCCGCTCCGTCTTCAGGGCTCGACGATCCCGACGAGAAGAAGAAAGCTCCGAGCTCGCGACCAGGGCTTCGGCGACCGCGACGAGGTCTCCGCCGTCGCTGACCAACGCCACGGAGGCGCCCTCCGCGAAGTTGGGCGTGTCGAGGGCGCGCAGATCGGCGACGCACAGCTGGTAGCCGTTGGTCACCATCTTCACGACGCCCACGGGCAGGGCGATGCTCGGCAGGTCGGCGAGTGCCCGTGATAGCGGCAGCAAGCGCGTCCGCGCGAGCGACGGATCGTCGGCTAGGGCTTCGAGCGACACCGCGTCGTCGATGGTGAAGCTGCCCGCCGCGGTACGGCGCAGCATGTTCAAGTGCGCGCCACAGCCGAGCGCGTCACCGATGTCGGCGGCGAGCACACGCACGTAGGTACCAGCGGAGCAAAGGACGTCGATGGTCACCTCGGGGAGCTTCACCTCGAGCACGTCGCAGCTGAAAATCGTGACGCGCTTCGCCTCGCGCTCGACGGTCACGCCTTGGCGCGCGAGCTCGTACAAACGCTGCCCTTCGATCTTCTTCGCCGAGTACATGGGCGGCACTTGGTCGATGGCGCCGACGAACTTGGCGACGGCCGCCCGCACCTGCTCCTCGGTGACGTCGACCGGCTTCTCGGCCGTGACGGTGCCTTCGGCGTCGAGGGTGTCGGTGCTGACGCCGAGCTTCAAGGTCGCCAAGTAGCGCTTGTTGCCGCCGGTCACGTAGCGCGCGAGCTTGGTCGCCTTGCCGAGCACGAGCGGCAGCACGCCGGTCGCCGCGGGATCGAGGGTGCCGGTGTGACCGACCTTCTTCTCTTTCAAGATCTTACGCACGCTGCTGACGACGTCGTGCGAGGTCGGACCGACAGGCTTGTCGATGATGAGGATGCCGTCCATACAAAAGGCCTTCTTAGCGTGAGCGGCGCTTGCCGCCCTTTTTGCGACCAGGGTTGCGAGTCGGCCGAACCGCGGGCTTCTCGCTGCGCAGCGTCTGCACCGGCATCGGCGTGAGGTCGATGTGCTCCGGCATCTCGGTGTCGCCGTGCGCCGCGGCGGACAAGAGCGCGTCGATGCGCGTCGCCTTCTCGAGGGTCGCGTCCATCGCGAAGCTGAGGGTCGGGGCGCTGCGCAGGTCGAGGCGGTGCGCGATCTCGCGGCGCAAAAAACCAGCGGCGGCGCGCAAGCCCAGGAGCGTATCCTCACGGACCTTCTCGTCCCCGTAGACCGACACGTAGACGCGGGCGATCTTGAGGTCGTCCGTCATGCGGACCTCGGTGATCGTCGCGAACCCGATGCGCGGGTCCTTGAGCTCATCGACCAGCATCTGGGCGAGCTCTTTCTGAACCAGCTGGCCGACGCGCTGAGCGCGCTTGTTCGTTTCGCCTGACACGGCGGGTGCGTAAACCCTGCGAAACGTCGTACTGTCAAGGCAATGCGGATTTACGGGCTCACCGGCGGCATCGCCAGCGGCAAATCGACAGTCCACGAAATGCTCGCCGAGCTCGGGGCCCACGTCCTCGACGCCGACGCCATCTACCACGCGCTCATCGCCCCCGTGGACGGCCACCCCAGCCCGCTCACCGCCGCCATCGGCAAGCGCTTCCCCTCGGTCGTCACCGCAAACGGCGTTTTGGACCGCGCCGCCCTGGGCAAGATCGTCTTCAACGACGAAGGCCAGCGCCGCCAGCTCAACGCCCTCACCCACCCCGCGGTCGCGAGCGCCTTCAAGGAGCAGGTCGACGCCTTGGCAGCGGAAGGCGTCGAGCTGGTCATCTACGACGTGCCGCTCCTCTACGAGAACGGCCTCGAGAAGAAGATGGACGGCGTCATCGTGGTCTGGGTGCCGCGCGACGTGCAGATCGCGCGCCTCACGGAGCGCGCCAACATCCCCAAGGCCGAGGCGGAGCTCCGCATCAAGTCCCAGATGTCCCTCGACCAGAAGGCGAAGCGCGCCGACTGGGTCATCGACAATAGCGGACGGCTCGCGCGGACGCGACGCGCGGTCAACGCGCTGTGGCGCGAGCTGAACGGGAGCTAACGCCCACGCGGCTCAAGGCTTCTTCGGCGCCCGCTTGGCAAGTGGCACCACATACTTCTCGGCGCTCCGCTTGTCATCGAACGCAACCACCTTCACGTCGGTGAGGCCCGCCCCGCGTGCCGCCTCGCGTGAAGCGTCTTCGGTGACCGCGGTGTCCTTGCCCTTCTCACGGATGAGCCAGAGGGCGCCGTCGTCGTCGAGGTTCTCGCGGAGTTTTGCCAGGTGCTCCAGGTCTTGCGGCGTGTAGGCCATGAAGAAGAGCAGCTTCTCGTTCGCCTTGGGGTTGCGGGTGACGCTGGTGCCGAGCTTGCCGAGCTCGTCCTCGAAGACCTGGTCCTCGAAGCCGACGACGCAGACGCGCGCGCCCTTGCCGATGCCTAGCTTGTCGAGGCGGGTCTTCGGGTTGGCGATGGCGCGGCCCCACTTGGCGGCCTGATCACCGAGCTCGAGCGCCATGGGGCCGTTGCTGGTCGCGAGCGTCAGCCAGCCGCCCTCGATGCTGGCGATCTTGATGCCCTTGATGGGCAGCTTCTTGGGGGGATCGGTGCGCACTTCGAGGTGCGTCGACTCGAGGTAGACGTCGACCACTTCGTTGGTGCCGCCAAAACGGACACGGCAGCGTGCTTCACGTCCCATGTGTCAAGGGATTGTCACACGCCCGCTGGCGCTTGGCAAAGACGCTCTGGCACGCCGCGCGTAGTCGGCTTCGAGCTGCGCGCGGCTCACCCGCAGCTGCTTCTGGAACTGCGGCTCCTTGAGCGTCTTGCGGGCGTTGACGCTGAGCTCCTTGGCGAGCTGCTCGACGCCGCCGTTCACCGCGTCGTTCATGCCGGCGATGGCGCGGTAATAAGCGACCTGGCCGCGCACCTTGGCGCAGGCGTCCATGAGCCCCTGGAGCACCAAGGCCTTGTCACGCGAGCTCCAGCCTTGGCGGCGCGCCAGACGCTCACCCCAGGCATCGAGGAACGGTGACGGCGGCATGAGGAGGTCGGGGTCGACGCGCAGCTCACGCATGGCGCGCAGCGGGTAGTTGCGGTGGCCCTCGGCCGAGAGCAGCTCGCGGTAGAGCTTGGCCGCGATAGCGTACGCCCCGTGGAAGCGCTCCGGGCGCTCGTGCGCGAGCCGGCCGAGCGTCTCGCGCGCCGGATGCGGGTGGCCAGCGGAGAAGCCTTGGTCGATGTCGCCGGCGTTGTGCGTGATGATGGCGGCGAGCTTGAGCATGTCGAGCTCGCGGCCCTTGGTCTCCACCGTGGTGAGGAAGAGCTCGACCTCGCGCTCCACCTGGCGGACCGCCGCGGCCTCGAGCTCACTTGCCCCCGCGCTGTCTCCCGCGAGCAGCAGCGCCTGCATGCCGGCCGTGAGCACCGAGAGCTTCTCGCCGTCGTGCCCCGAGACCGGCTGGCCGTTCTTGTCGGCGACCCAGCGCTGACTCACGGGGCGGATGTCCCAGCGCTCGGTGGCCAAGGCGATGGCCTTCATGGCGTCGAGCGCGTTGCGCGACAGCTTGCGGTCGAACCAGCAGTGAGCGCGGATCTTGGTGTCGACGTCGGAGGGCACGAAGGTCTGCACCGTCGCGAAGTGCGCGGCGACGCAGAGCTCGAAGTAGCGCACCCACTCTTCCTCGCTGGGCTTGGAGGTCGCCGCCACAACGCTATTGCGGACAATATTCCAGTATGGGACCTGCTCGATGCCGAAGCGCAAGCGCTCACCGGCGTAGGTCGTGATCTCGAGGACGTCGCGATCGTAGAGGAACGGCGCGGTGTTGCGCACGATGTCGACGAGCGTCTCGGGCGCGATGAAGTTGGCGAACGTTTGCTTGGCCACGCGTACTTCAAGGCCCAAAAACGATCCAAGTGCAACGCGAAATCTGAACGCGCGTACAGCGAAGTTGTTGACGTGATCGATCGCTCACGTTAATCGGCCAGTAAGCCCCGATTTTTGGAGGACCACCATCTTGGCCAAAAAGAGCGCCGCACGCCGCCCCGCACCGAAGGCGAAAGCCGCCCCGAGCTCCGGCAAATCTTCCAAGAAGACCGCCGCCGCCCAGCAAACCCTCGACTTCGGCGTGGCTCAGAAAGGCAAGCGCGCCCCCGCCGCGGAGGTCGACCTGACCGCTGAAGCGGAGGCCGCGATCCTCGAAGGCCGCAAGACCCGCGGCGGCAAGAAGGTCGAAACCCCGGAGCTCCCGCTCAAGAAGGAGCGCACCCGCGTCTCCGCCGAGAAGATGAGCGAGATGCAGCGTGAGATCTCGATCAGCGAGTTCTTCACGAAGAACCGCCACCTGCTCGGCTTCGACAACGCCTCGCGCGCGCTCCTCACCTCCATCAAGGAGGCCGTCGACAACTCGCTCGACGCTTGCGAAGAGGCCGGCATCCTCCCGGACATCAAGGTCGTCATCGAGCAGCAGAGCGAGACCCGCTACAAGATGCTCGTCGAGGACAACGGCCCCGGCATCGTCAAAGCGCAGGTGCCGAAGGTCTTCGGCAAGCTCCTGTACGGCTCGAAGTTCCACCGCCTCCGTCAGTCGCGCGGCCAGCAAGGCATCGGCATCAGCGCCGCCGGCATGTACGGCCAGCTCACCACCGGCAAGCCCGTCGTCGTCACCTCGAAGACCGGCAAAGGCAAGCCCGCCTACCACTACCACCTGCGCATCGACACCAACGCCAACAAGCCGCTGGTCGTGCACGAGGAAGAGTTCGACTGGAGCCACAAGGATCACGGCACCGAAGTCGCGATCGAAATGGAGGCCTCCTACAAGGGCGGCAAGAAGGGCATCGACGAGTTCATCCAGCAGGTGGCCTTCGCGAACCCGCACTTGCGCCTCGAGTACTGGCGCCCCGGTAAGCCGCCGCTCGTCTACCCGCGCGTCACCGAGGAGCTGCCGCCAGAGGCCAAGGAGATCAAGCCGCACCCGTACGGCGTCGAGCTCGGCATGCTCATGCGCTTGATGCAGGGCTCGAGCGAGTCGACGGTCGCAGGATTGTTGCAGAGCGAGTTCTCGCGCGTCACCAGCAGCGTGTCGCAGGAGATCTTGGGCAAGGCGAAGGTCTCGGCGCGCAAGAAGCCGCGTGACGTGACCCAGGCCGAAGCCGAGGCCATCTACAAGGCCATCGCCGAGACCAAGATCATGGCGCCGCCCACCAACTGCTTGGCGCCCATCGGCGAGCAGGCGCTCATCGAGGGCTTGAAGGCGCTGCTCGTGCAGCAGCACTTCGCCGCCGAGGAAGCGCGCCAGCGCAAGAAGGCCGAGGACGAAGCCGCGGCAGCCGCCGCCAACGAGGAGGCAGCCGCCGCGGCCGCGAGCGCCGCTGAAGCGCGCGTCTCGGAAGCCTTGGCCCAGGTCACCGAGGTCAAGCCCGACGACGACGAGGAAGACACCGAGCTCGCGAAGTTCTCGCTGACCATCGGCGAAGGCCAGGCGGTCGAGGACGCGATCCGCGCCGGCGTCATCAACATCTTCGGCCAGCCGACCTTCATGACCGCCTGCACGCGGCCGCCGAAGGTCTACCGCGGTAACCCCTTCCAAGTGGAAGCGGCGATCGCCTGGGGCGGCGAGCTCCCCGCCGACGAGCTCGCGCAGGTCGTGCGCTTCGCCAACCGCGTACCGCTCCTCTTCCAGCAGGGCGCGTGCGCCATGACCCAAGCGGTGCTGCGCACCAACTGGAAGGGCTATGACATCGATCAGTCACGCGGCGCGCTGCCCACCGGACCTCTCTTGGTGATGGTGCACATTGCCTCGGTCTGGGTGCCGTTCACGTCGGAAGCGAAGGAAGCAGTCGCGCACTACGACGAGATCATCAACGAGCTGAAGGCGGCGCTGCAGGAGTGCGGCCGCCGCTTGTCGCGCCACATCCGCCGCCGCCGCCGTGCCGCCGACGAGCTCAAGAAGGCGAACTACATCCAGAAGTACATCCCGCACATCGGTGACACGCTGCAGCAGATCTTGGGCCTCTCGAATCCGCAAAAAGAGACGGCCGTCGAGAAGCTCACCGGCATCCTCGAACGCTCGCGAAAAATGTAGAGGTAGACCATGGCGACCAAGAAAACGAAGACCGAGAGCACCGGCATCAAGAAGCGCAGTGACGAGCAGATCAGGAAAGACAAGGTCACCAACTCGGCGATCAACAACGTCGCCGAGAACATCTACAAGACGATCCTGAAGGAAGAGAAACCGGATCTCGCGATGCCGGTCCGCTCCTTGGCGAACGTCAACTACAGCCAGAAGACCGGCTTCTTCAAAATCGGCCGCGGCACCAAGACGCGCACCTTGTCCGTCAACACGGTCAAGACGTTCGCGCAGACGCTGCGCATGATGGCCCTGTCGAAGGAGCTCATCGAGACCAACGACTTCGCCACCAAGCGAGACGCCTACTATCAATCGAAGAACTGGCAAGAGGCGAAGTTCGACGAGCAGCCCGAGTCCGACACCGTCATGGACGACATCGAGGCGATGTTCTCGATCCACGGCGTGTCGCGTGAAGATCTGCGCTTCGTGCCCCAAGAGCATGGTGGCGCCGTCGCCGGCGAGCTCGTGGTCATCGACCGCGACATGGAGACCGGCCGCCGCATCGAGATCGACTGCACCAACTTCGGCTCGGGCGCCTACTCGGTACCGTCGTGGGTCGAGCACCTGGAGTTCCGCTCGAAGGCCAAGTTCATCATGGCCATCGAGACCCACGGTATGTTCCAGCGCCTGCAGTCCCACAACTACTGGCGCAAGGCGGGATGTATCCTGGTGTCGCTGGGCGGCGTGCCGTCACGCGCCTGCCGCCGCTTCGTGCGGCGCCTCTCCGACGAGCTGAAAATCCCAGTGTACGCTTTCACGGATTGCGACCCCTACGGGATCTCCAACATCTACCGCACCCTGAAGGTCGGCTCGGGTAACGCCGCGCACATCAACCAGTTCTTCTGCGTGCCGAACGCCCGCTATCTGGGCCTCACGCCGCAGGACATCATCGACTGGGACTTGAAGGACGCGACCCACGAGCTGGGCGAGGTCGACATCAAGCGAGCCCGTGACGCGCTCAAGAACGATCCGTTCTTCACCGAGCACAAGTCGTGGGCGAAGGCGATGGAGCAGCTCGTGAAGATGGGCGTCCGCGCCGAGCAACAGGCGCTGTCGAAGCACGGCTTGAACTTCGTGATCGAGGAGTACTTGCCGGAGAAGCTCAAGAACATCTCGAAGTTCCTGCCCTGAGCAGGAAAGTCGCGTTGAGGCATTTAGGGTCTTTTCAAATCGCCAGCCATTACCAAGCTAACGCCAAAAGGTAATGGAGCGCGTATGAAACCCGGATCTCTCGTCGACAAGGTTGCCAGCGTCGCGATCAGCGTTGGCAACAAGCTGACCGCCGCCTTCGGCAAGACCACCCATTTTCAGCGCACGTTCCGCGTCGAGCGCCCGGTCGCCGAGGTCTACGCGTTCTGGCGCGACCTCCACAACTTCAAGAAGGCGACCCGCGCGGTCGACACCATCGAAGTGCGCAACCCGCGCCACGCGCGCTGGATCGTCCGCGGCCCGTTCGGCGTGACGCTCACGTGGAGCTCGGAGCTCACCGTCGAGGACGCCGAGAAGCGCATCGCATGGAAGACCGTCGCTCCGTCGGACGTCCCCCACGTTGGCCAAGTGGTGTTCACCAGCGTCGACGATGGCGAGGCCACCGAGGTCGCTTTAGCGGTTGACTACCGCATGCCCCTCGGCCCCATCGGCGAGCTCATCTCCTGGGTCACCCGCGCGGCTCCCTCGACCTTCATCTCGGAGGAGATCGCCCGCGTGAAGCTCGCCATCGAGGGACACCGCTCGCGCGCGGCGGACGTCGCCGCGAAGAACAACCTCATCGAGCTGGCGGAGGGGCCGCCCAATCCGCCGGTCACGGTGGCGCCAAAGAAAGCCGGCAGCGGCAGACGGCAGCGCGCCGATGGAGCCGCGGCGGCGCGCTTCGACACACGTCAGCGCCTGCGCACGCAGCACTGAGGCAGGCGCCTCACGAGGGGTGGCGCTGACGCTCGGCTGGCGAGCGTGGTAGAGCGTTGCGCCATGAGCTCACCCATCCGCGTCTCGAAGAACGGCAGCGGCGAACAATTTCTCGTCCCGGCGCTCGCGAACCGGCACGGGTTGATCGCCGGCGCGACCGGTACCGGCAAGACGGTCACCTTGCAGAGCTTGGCGCAGCAGCTCTCATCGCTCGGCGTCCCGGTTTTTCTCGCGGACGTGAAGGGAGACTTGTCGGGTCTCGCGCTCCCCGGCGGTGACAACGCCAAGGTCAGCGAGCGCCTGAAGAGCTTGGCGCTGACGCTCGACTACGCTGCGTGCCCGGTGACCTTCTGGGACGTCTTCGGCGAGGCCGGCCATCCAGTCCGCGCGACCATCTCCGACATGGGGCCGCTCCTCCTGGCGCGCCTGCTCGAGCTCAACGACACGCAAGAGGGCGTGCTCAACCTCGTGTTTCGCGTGGCCGACGAAGCGGGCCTCCTGCTCCTCGACATCAAAGACCTGCGCGCCATGCTCCAGTTCGTCGGCGACAACGCCGCGAAGCTCAAGACCGAGTACGGCAACGTCTCGGCATCGTCGATTGGCGCCATTCAACGTGGCGTGCTCGCGCTCGAGAGCCAAGGCGCCGAGCACTTCTTTGGCGAGCCCATGCTCGACGTCAGCGACCTCATGCAGACGCAAGACGGCAAGGGTGTCATCAACATCCTCGCCGCGGACAAGCTCGTCCGCTCGCCCAAGCTCTACGCCACGTTCTTGCTGTGGATGCTCGCCGAGCTCTTCGAGCAGCTGCCCGAGGTCGGCGATCTCCCGCAGCCCAAGCTCGTCTTCTTCTTCGACGAGGCGCACCTGCTCTTTACCGATGCTCCCAAGGCGCTCCTCGAGAAGATCGAGCAGGTCGTGCGCCTCATCCGCTCGAAGGGAGTCGGGATCTATTTCGTGACGCAGAGCCCGAGCGACATCCCCGAGTCCGTCTTGGGTCAGCTCGGCAACCGCGTTCAGCACGCCCTGCGGGCCTTCACGCCGCAGGATCAAAAAGCGGTGAAGGCAGCGGCGCAAACCATGCGCCCCAATCCAGGGTTGAGCATCATCGACGCCATCACCGAGCTCGCCGTCGGCGAAGCTCTCGTGTCGTTCCTGGACGCCGAAGGCAGACCCACGATGACCGAGCGCGCCTTCATCGTGCCGCCCGGCAGCCACATCGGCCCGCTCACCGCGGAGCAGCGCCGCCAGCGCATCGCCGCCTCATCGCTCGCCGGCCACTACGAGCAAGCGCTCGACCGCGAGTCGGCGTACGAGCAGCTCAGGGCGCGGGGCCCCGCCGCGACGCCCGCCGCCAAGGAGAGCCCCTCGCCCCTCAACGAGATGCTGTTCGGAAAAGTCGGCCCGCGCGGCGGCGTCCACGACGGCCTCGTGCAGACGCTCGCCAAGAGCGCCGCGCGCACGGTGGGCTCCTCCGTCGGCCGCGAGATCGTCCGAGGCGTTCTCGGCTCACTCTTCGGCAAACGGCGCTAGCGCCTTTTTCAGCTGGGCCGTGCCGCGCCAGTCAGCATCGCCGAGAGCTTCGGCAGCACCAGCTTGACGGCGGCCGTCGCCATCGCCGGCGCGATGCCGACCTTCTGCGCGACGAACTGCGCCACGGGACCAACGAGCCCATCGAGATTGCCCGCTGAAGCGGACGACGAAGCCTCGCCACCGCCGCCCAGCATGCCAGCGAGCTGCCCGAGCCCGCCGCCGCCCGAGCCGCCCAGCAGACCGGTCGCGAGTGAACCAAGGTCGAGCCCACCCTGCCCACCTTGCGCCGTCATGCCTTCCGCCGTCGCGGTCACGGTCTCCTTGGCCTGTTGCGGCGACAAGCCGCTGCTCGTGAGGCTCTGCAAGATGCTGGCCCCGTCACTGGTCTTCATGAACTGATCGAGCATCGCTTCGAGCATCGGATTCCCTTGAACGGCACGCGGGAAATCCGCGCACGCAGGACGCGATATCGCGCATGGGTGGCGCTAAGCAACGTCATCGCGAGCGCGCTTACCGCGGCGGCTGGAAGCGACCGGAGCCGCTTCAGCGCACCCGCGATTACCACACGCTAGAACTGCAGCTCGACCGGAGCATCCGACTTCGGCGGATCCTTCTTGGGCTCTGGCTTCGTGGGCGCCGGCGCCTTGGTCGCGGGACCAGGTGCCGGAGCCGCCGAGCCAGGCAGCTCGATCTCGAAGCCCGCGTCGCTACCAGACGGCGGCGTGGGCTTCGGCTGGTCGTCGGTGACGTCCTTACCGATCGGCTTGAGCTCCGTGATGATGAAGTCGACGCGGCGGTTGATCTCGCGGCCCTTCGCGTTCGCGTTCGAGGCGATGGGCTTGTCGGGACCGTAGCCCTCCGAGGTCAGCCGGCTCGAGTCGATGCCCTTGCTCACGAGGTAAGCACGGACGCTCGCCGCGCGCTGCGCCGACAGCTGCACGTTACCCTTGCGGCTGCCGGTGTTGTCGGTGTGACCCTCGATGCGGATCTTCTTGATGTTCTTGTAGTTGCGCAGGACCGACGCAACCTGGTCGAGCAGCAAGAACGACTTCTTGGAGATCTTGGCGCTGCCAGTCGCGAACTGGACGCTCTCCTTGATCTCGATCTTCTCGTCGGTGACGTTGACCAGCGAGCGCGCCTGCTTCTCGGGGCAGCCGTCCTCGTCCTGGATGCCGTTGTAGATCTCGGCCTCGTTCGGGCACTTGTCGAGCTCGTCCGGGATGCCGTCGCGGTCGTTGTCCTCGGGGCAACCGTCGTCGTCGGCGACGCCGTCCTTGTCCTCGGCGTTGTTCGGGCAGAGGTCGTTCAGGTCGGCGAGACCGTCACCGTCGTTGTCGAGCTCCGGGCAACCGTCGAAGTCGAGGTAGCCGTCCCGGTCCTCGGGCTCGTTCGGGCACTTGTCCTCGATGTCGAGGACGCCGTCGTTGTCGTTGTCGAGGTCCGGGCAACCGTCGTCGTCCATGAACCCGTCTTTGTCTTCCGGATCGGTCGGGCACTTGTCGACCGCGTCGAGCAGACCGTCGTTGTCGTTGTCGGGCTCGGGGCAGCCGTCCTCGTCGCGGAAGCCGTCTTTGTCTTCCGGCTCGTTCGGGCACTGGTCGTCCTCGTCGAGGACGCCGTCCTTGTCGTTGTCGATCTCGGGGCAGCCGTCGCTGTCCTCGAAGCCGTCCTTGTCCTCGGGCTTGTCGTCGCAGTCGTCGACGTTGTCCGGCACGCCGTCCTTGTCGGTGTCCACGAGGCCGAACTGGCCAGTGTAGAACATCAAGGTCGCGTAGAGGCGCGGCGACGGCGCACCGTAACCACGGACCAAACCACCGCCGCCACCGAAGGCGAGCAACAACCGGTCGAGCACGTTGATGCGCAGGCCGATGTCACCCTCGGCGCTGGTGCGCGACTTCTCGAAGTCACGGTTGACGCCAGTGCTGTTGCCGTAGAACGGGTCCTCGACCGGCGTGTGACCGTAAACTTCGCCAACGAGCTCGATGGGCGTGGCCCTGCCGAACGCGGCACCGAGGTTCAACGCCAAGGCCGCTTTAGCGAACCACTCGTCGTCCACGCGCAACGTCGAGAAGACGGTGTTGTCACGGAAGCGGCGGCCGAAGTTGATACCACCGCGGACCAGGCGGCCCTTGGCGCTGATGGCGATGCCGGGCGCGTAGACAGGTCCGTTTTCGCGGGCAAAGTCGGTGTTGCCGGTCGGCAGCGTGATGTTCGCGAACAACGCGACCGAGAAGCGGCCGCCAGCCACGTTGACGATGCGCAGCTTGGGGAGGAGACGGATGTCGCCGAGCGAGAACTTCTCGATGCCGTTCGCGTTGGCTGGGAAGATCTCGTTGCTGATGCCGGCGCCGCTGATGGCATCGCCCTGGAAGCCGCCCTGGTAGGTGAACGGCAACACGACGCCGACATCGGCACCGAACATGCCGTAGCTGAACAGACCCAACCCAGCCATGAGGTTCGCGTCGAGGCGCGTGTTGATGACCGCGCCGACGTCCTCACGCGTGTCGTCATCGCGGATGATACGAATCGCGAGCGGCCGACGCGCGTAATTGAGGTTGAGACCGACCGAGAGCCCAAGCGGGCTGTTCACGTCACCGGACTCGGAGGTGATGAAGCTCGTCGCGCCAGGGCTCGGCTGAAAGATGTTCACATCGACGGTCGGCGCGGTCGAATCGACACGCGTTTGAGCCCAACCCGTCGAAGTAACGGTCAAAGCACCGAGAAACGCCAGGCAAGCAGCTGGGGATGCGCGCAAGGTCGGCATTGTGCTGCGAGGGTAGTCGAAGTTTGGGGGGCTAGCCAGAAAGTCGTTGGGGAGCGGGCGGTTGGGAC
>JBDHVB010000088.1:0-20572 GCA_039809465.1 Myxococcota bacterium | reverse complement strand
CCAACGCCGGCATCAGCTAGAGAGCCGGCCCCTTCTTCGCCGCCTTGACGCGGGCTTGGAGGATGGCCTCGATGGCCTTCTCGCGCGTGTCGTAGACCAGGCCCTCCGCTTGGTAGAGGACGGCGCTGGTCATCGTGGCGATGCGCGTCTGCGGGATGCCGGCGTAGCGCGCGCTGTGCCGGTAGTAGCCCTTGGCGACCTTGGCGCGGATCAAGCCGTAGCTCTCACGCGCCGCTGGAGCGACCGTGAAGCTGTCGAGGCACACGATGACGTCGAGCGGCTTGGGGTGCTGCCCGAGTGATATCGTGAAGTCAGAGAAGAACGCTTCGACGTCCTCGGGCGTGTTCAGCGCGATGCGGTCGAAGTGGTACTCGACGATTTCCGTGGCGTCGTCCCGTGTGGACTTGAGGCGCGACGCGAAGCTCTTGATCATGGTGGCTCTGGCTCAGCCGACCAGCTTTTTCACCGCGGCGATGACCGCGTCGGCCGTGAGGCCCAGCTTCTCGTAGATGACCTCGGCCGGCGCCGATGCGCCAAAGCGGTCGACGCCGATCGCGATGCCGCGGTCGCCGACCCAGGTGCCCCAACCAAAGGTGACGCCGGCCTCGATGGAGACGCGCGCCGTGCAGGCCTTCGGGAGCACCTGTTCGCGGTAGCTCGGGTCTTGCGCCGCGAAGAGCTCCCACGACGGCATCGACACCAAGCGCACCGCGACACCGTCGGCCGCGAGCTTCTCGTACGCCTTCATGGCGATGGCGAGCTCGGAGCCGGTCGCCATGATGATGGCGTCGACCTTGCCTTGCTTGGCGTCCGCTAGAACGTACGCTCCCTTCATGGCGCCCGACGCCGCGGCGAACTTGCCGCGGTCGATGGTCGGGAGCTTCTGGCGTGACAGCACGAGGCCAACCGGGCCGCCTTTGTGCGTCATGGCGTAGCGCCACGCTTCGGTGGTCTCGTTGGCGTCACCGGGGCGGATGACCACCATGTTCGGCATGCAACGCAGCGACATGAGCTGCTCGACGGGTTGATGCGTCGGACCGTCCTCGCCCAGGCCAATCGAGTCGTGCGTCCACACGTAGGTGACCGCGAGCCTCGACAGCGCCGCCAAGCGCACCGACGGGCGCATGTAGTCGGAGAAGGTGAAGAAGGTCGCGCAGTACGGACGCAGGCCCTGGTGATAAGCGATGCCGTTACAAGCGGCCGCCATGGCGTGCTCGCGGACACCGAAGTGGACGTTGCCCCCGGTGCCGTGCACGCCGTCGAAGGGCTTCACCTCTTCGAGGTGCGTCTTGGTCGACTCCGAGAGGTCGGCGTCGCCGCCGAACATCCCCGGCACGGTCTTCGCGATGGCGTTCAACACCTTGCCGCCGGCCTCACGGGTCGCGAGCGACTCACCGGCCTTGAAGACCGGCAGGTTCGCGTCCCAGTCCTTGGGCAGCTCGCCAGCCATGAGCTGCTTCCACTGCGCGGCGAGCTCCGGCCGCGCCTTGGCGAGACTCTCGAAGCGCTCGTTCCAATCAGCTTCCATTTCGGCGCCGCGCTGCACCGCTCCACGGAAGTTCTTCAAGGCCTCGTCGGGGACGAAGAACGTCTTGTCGGGATCGAAGCCCAGCTTCTTCTTCGTCTCCTTCACCCCTTCATCGCCGAGCGGCGAGCCGTGCACCTTGCTGGTGCCAGCCTTCGGCGCACCGAAGCCGATGGTGGTGTTGACGATGATGAAGTGAGGCGCCGAGGTGTCTTTTTTAGCGTTGTCGATGGCGCGGTCGAGACCGTCGAGGTCGTCATCACCCTTGGCGACGTGATGCACCTTCCAGCCGTACGCCTCGTAGCGCTTGCCCACGTCCTCGGTGAACGACTGCGACGCCGGGCCATCGAGAGTGACCTGGTTTGCGTCATAGAGGACGACGAGCTTGCCGAGCTTCAAGTGGCCCGCGAGCGACGATGCCTCTTGCGCGACGCCCTCCATCACGTCGCCGTCGCCGACGATGCAGTACGTGTGGTGGTCGACGATGGTGTGGCCGTCCTTGTTGAAGATGGCCGCCAGCGCGCGCTCGGCCAAGGCCATGCCGACGGCGTTCGAGACGCCCTGCCCCAAGGGACCCGTCGTTGCCTCGACGCCGGGCGTCTCGAAGCTCTCCGGGTGACCCGGCGTGCGGCTGTGCCACTGACGGAACGCCTTCAAGTCGTCCATGCTCATCGACTCGTAGCCGGTGAGGTGGAGCAGCGAATAAAGCAGCATGCTGCCGTGGCCGGCCGAGAGCACGAAGCGGTCGCGATCGGGCCACTTCGGGTTCTTGGGGTTGTGGCGCAGGTGACGCTGCCACAACACATACGCCATGGGGGCGGCGCCCAGCGGCAGGCCCGGGTGGCCCGAGTTGGCTTTTTGCACTCCGTCGATGGACAGCGTGCGGATCGTGTTCACCGATAAGAGATCGAGCGGAGTGGCTGTCATGGGCATATCCTTTGGCCGAATCGTCGAGATCTTGAAACCACGCGGCGCGGGGTGGGGCAATACGTGAGCTACGCGTTGCTCACATTGACCTCGTCCGGGCTCTACTGCCCGCGCGGCGACTTCTACATCGACCCGTGGCGGCCGGTGCCGAGAGCCCTCATCACCCACGCGCACGGCGACCATGCGCGCTGGGGCATGGGCAGCTACACCACGGCCCAGGCGGGGGTGGGCCTGCTCAGGCGCCGCGTCGGTGAGACCGCGGACATCACCGGCGTCGCGCCCGGCGAAGAGCTGCGCTTCGGCGAGCTCACGGTCTCGTTCCACCCGGCGGGGCACGTCCTCGGCTCGTCGCAGATCCGCGTGAGCGACGGCCGCGAGGTCTGGGTGTGCTCCGGTGACTACAAGCGCGGCGAGGATCCGACCTGCGCCCCCTTCGAGGTCGTGCCCTGCGACGTGTTCATCACCGAGGCGACCTTCGCGTTGCCGATCTACAGTTGGGCGCCTGGCGAGGTGACGGCGCGCGAGATCCTCGCGTGGTGGGACGAGGGCGTGCGGCGCGATCATGCGTGCGTCCTCTTTTGCTACGCGCTGGGGAAGGCGCAGCGCATCTTGGGTGAGCTGGCCCGACTCACCGACCGGCCTGTCTACGTGCACGGCGCCATCGCGCCGTCGGTCGAGGTGTACCGCGAGACGGGCGTGCACCTCTTGCCGACCCTCAAGGTCGCGGAGACCACGAAGGGCACGAGCTTCGCGGGGCAGCTCATCCTCGCGCCATCCTCCGCTTATGGAAGCACTTGGCTAAGACGCTTCGGCGACTACGAGACGGCGTTCGCGTCCGGCTGGATGCGGGTGCGCGGCAACCGCCGGCGGCGTGGCTACGACCGTGGCTTCGTGTTGTCGGACCACGCCGACTGGCACGGCCTCTTGACCACCATCGCGGACACCGGGGCGCGCAAGGTGCTCGCGACGCATGGCTTCAAGGAGACCCTGGCCCGCGTATGCCGTGAGTCCGGGCTCGAAGCCGAGGTCTTGGCCACCGAGTTCAATGGCGAGACCGACGAGGGCGAAGAGACGTGAAGGACTTCGCCGCGCTCTACGACCGCCTCGACCGGACCACCTCGACCAACGCCAAGGTCGAGGCGATGGCCGACTACTTCACGGCAGCGGCACCCGCGGACGCGGCGTGGGCCCTCTTCTTCCTCACGGGGCGCCGCCTCACGCGCTTGATGAGCGTGCGGCAGCTCGCGCGTTGGGTTCACGATGCGACCGGCATGCCGGAGTGGCTCGTCGACGAGTCGTACGCGAACGTGGGTGATCTCGCCGAGACCGTGGCGCTCCTGCTCGATGATCAGACGCGCGGGAGGCCCACCGCGAGCCTGCCGCTGCACCGCTGGGTGACCGAGCGCATCCTCACGCTGGGAAAGCTGTCGCCCGAGCTGCAGCAAGAGGCAGTCGTGCGGTGGTGGCGCGAGCTCGACGGCCGCGAGCTCTTCCTCTTCAACAAGCTGCTCACCGGCGCGCTGCGCGTCGGCGTGTCGCAGACGCTCGTGACGCGCGCCCTGGCCAAGGTCGCGGGCTTGCCGCAAGCCGCCATCGCGCACCGGCTCATGGGCACCTGGGAGCCCACGCCCGATCTCTTGAAGCGGCTGCTCGACGCCGACGCCAGCGACGGTGACCGCTCACGGCCGTATCCGTTCTATCTCGCGTCCCCGCTGGACGTGGCTGCCGACGCGCTCGGCGAGGCGGGCGCGTGGCAGGCCGAGTGGAAGTGGGACGGCATCCGTGCCCAGCTGGTGAAGCGTGGCGGTGACGTTCATCTTTGGTCGCGTGGCGAGGAGCTCGTGACCGATCGCTTCCCCGAGATCACCGGCAAGGCGGCGGCGCTCCCCGATGGCACCGTGATCGACGGCGAGATCCTGGCGTTCCGCGATGGCAGACCGTTGCCTTTCGCGATGCTCCAGCAGCGCATCGGCCGCAAGAAGCTGACCGCCGCGGTGCTCGCCAACGCCCCCGTGGTGTTCATGACCTACGACCTGCTCGAGGAGAACGGCGTGGACGTGCGGGAGCTGCCGCTCATCACGCGGCGCGCGCTGCTGGAGAAGGTCGCTCCGATGTTCCCCGCCTCCGAGGTGCTGGGCTCAGCGACGTGGGCCGAGCTCGGCGAGCGGCGCGGGGAGGCGCGGGAGCTGGGCGTCGAAGGCCTGATGCTCAAGCGCAAGACCTCGCCGTACCGCGCGGGCCGCAGGCGCGGCGACTGGTGGAAGTGGAAGATCGATCCGTTCAGCGTCGACGCGGTGCTCACCTACGCGCAGCCCGGGAGCGGCCGGCGCTCGGGGCTCCATACCGACTACACGTTCGGCGTCTGGGAAGGAGGCGAGCTCACCACCATCGCTAAAGCGTACAGCGGCCTCGGGGACGCCGAGATCGCCGCGCTCGACCGCTGGATCCGCGCGCACACCACGGAGAAGTTCGGCCCGGTGCGCGCCGTCGAGCCCGTGCACGTCTTCGAGCTTCACTTCGAGGCGATTCAACTCTCGGGGCGGCACAAGGCGGGCCTCGCCCTACGCTTCCCGCGCATCGCCCGCTGGCGTACAGACAAGAAAGCCGCCGAAGCGGACACCTTGGATAGCCTGCGCAAGCTCCTCGAGACACCTGGTTGAAAAGAACGCCGGCCCGTGGGACCTTCATGGGCGATGACCGACACCAATCCCTACGCCTCCCCCGCGGCCCCTCTCGTTCAGCCACAAGAGACGCCGCTGGGCGCGTTCGTCCCCAACGGCCGCGCCGTCGACGCGAGCCGAGGCCTCGAGTGGATCAAGCTGGGCTTCCGTCAGCTCTTCGCGGCGCCGGGGCCCTGGTATCTCAGCATCCTCGCGCTCTACGGCGCGATGTTCGTCGCGAGCCTCATCCCGCTCGTGAACTTCGTGGTCATCTTGTTCGCCCCGTTCGCGAACCCGGTGATCTTCGCGGGGTTCTACGCGTGTGGTGACGCGCAGGCGCGCCGCGGTACCTTCGAGGTCGGGACGGTCTTCGACGGATTCAAGAAGAACCTCAGCGGCTTGCTGGCGATCGGTGGCCTCTCGTTCGTCGCCATGCTCGTCATCATGGGCATCGGCTTCATTGTCGGCGGCGGCTTCGCGCTCGTGGAGCTGCTGCGCGAAAACCCCGGCACGCCACCAGATGGCTTCGTCATGAAGATGGTGCTGGCGTACCTCGTGGTGCTGCTCCTCTGGGTGCCGGTGCTGATGGCCTCGTGGTTCGCCCCCGCGCTCGTGCTCTTCCACGGCTTGGGCGCCGTCGAAGCGATGCAGCAGAGCTTCAACGCCTGCATGAAGAACTTCGGCCCGTTCCTGATCTACGGCCTCGCCGCCATCGTCGTCTGCGTGGTCGCGATCATCCCCTTGGGCTTGGGCATGCTGGTCGCCGGTCCGGCCTTCATCGCGGGCATGTATCCGATCTACGCGGACATCTTCCTCGACAAAGGCACCGAGGGGATGCGCCCGCGCGTTTGACCGCTAAGGCTGCCCGGCGAGCGCCTTGATGCGCGCGGTGTACTTCGCGTCCCGCTCCGCTTGGGGACCCAGGCGGCGGTCGAGGAAGTGCGCGATGACCTCGGGGGCGGTGCCGTCTTTGTGCATGGCACATGCCCAGACGAGCCACGAGGCATCGCTCGCGAGGGGGCGCATGCGCAGCGTTGCTTCGGCGTCGGAGGCGCCCAAGGTGTCGGCGAAACGCTTGGCGATGGCGTCGACCAGCGCCGGCAAGCGCGCGTGGCCCTTCGCCAGCTCGGCCAGGTGCGCGAAGAACGGCTTGTGCATGCCTTTGCGCTGCGCGTCCTTCCACACCTGGGTGATGAGGACGTTGTGCGTGCCTTCCCAGTTCTCGAAGACGACGTTATCGCGGAGCAAGCGCGGAAGCACGCTGAAGGTCTCGATGGCGCCGTTGCCGCCGAGCACCTCGATGCCCTGCAGCGCGACCTCGTGCGACGACATGGCGGCGCGCATCTTGTTGACGTTCACCGCCATGCGCAAAAAGCTCGTGTCCGCTTCAGCGAGCTTGCCGAGCTCCGCGAGGTCCATGAGATGCGCGAGGTAGAGCGAGCCCGAGAGCATGGCGTCGGTCTCGGTGCGCATGTCGGCCAGCGTCTCTTGCACCAGCGGGTAGTTGGCGATGGCCGTGCCGAAGGCTTTGCGGGCCTGCGCGTAGGTGTGCGCGGTGATGCTGGCGCGGCGCGCGATGCCGCAGCAGCCGAAGGCGTTGACGACGCGCGAGGTGTTGATGACGTAGGTCATCACCGTGTTGAAGCCCTGCGCCACGTCGCCGACGTTCCAGGCGTAAGCGCCCTGGAAGTCGATCTCGGCGCTCGCCATGCTGCGGGTACCGAGCTTCTCCTTGAGGCGGCGGAAGGCGTAGGCGTTGAGGGTGCCGTCGGGGAGGCGGCGCGGCACGAGGAATAGGCCAAGGCCCTTGGTGCCTTCGGGGGCGCCCTCGGGACGCGCGGTCATGAGGATGAGATCCGCGGTGCAGTTCGAGCAGAACCACTTCTCACCGTAGATGCGGTACGGCGCGATGCCGGCGCTGTCCGGGACCGCGCGCACCGCGTTGGCGCCCACGTCCGAGCCGCCCTGCACCTCCGTGAGGAACTGCGCGCCGTGCGCGAGCGCCGCGTAGTCGGTGGAGAGCAAGCGTCCGAGATAGCGTTCCTGCAGCTCTTCACCGCCGACGGCCTTGACCGCCTTGATGAGCCCCGCTGTACACGCGAGCGGACAGTTGTGCCCGGCTTCGCCGTTGTGGCTCGACAGGTAGAAGAGCGCCATCGAGCGCAAGTTCGCGCCCCACTCTCCCAGGACCTGCATGACGCCCGAGCCGTAAATCATGGCGCCGGCTTCGTGATAGCTCGGGTGGAACTCGACCTCCTCGATACGCTCGCCGTAGGGCGAGAAGCGATCGAGGCGCGGCAAGTTCTGCGGCAGGTTGTTGAGCTGGACCAGCGCGTCGAGCGGCCCCGCGCACTCCTCACCGAAGCGGTCGAGACCCTCGACCCAGCCCTCCACCGCCGCCCCTCCGAGGTGCTTCAAGACACGCTGCAAGTGCGCCTCGGCACGCCAGAAATTATCGGGTTGCAGGTGCTCGAACTCGAGCAATCCCGCGCGGCCAGCGTCGGTACCGTTCATGCCCCTAGGCTCCCACGCGCGGCGGCCATCGCGCAACCAGGAGGCCCGCGGCGTTCTGACGCGGTTAGTGCGCGACTTTCGGCGCCTGCCCCCAGACCTTCTCGAGGCGCGCGTCGCGGCCGCAACCTTTGCGGTATCCGTAATAGCGGTCGGGGTCTTTCTTCCAGAAGTCCTGGTGGTACTCTTCGGCAGGGTAGAAGGTGCCGGCCTTGGTGAGCTCGACGGCGATGCTGCCCTTCACCTTCATGCGCTTCGCGGCCTCGGTCTTCGACGCCTCGGCCGCGGCCTTCTGCGCATCATCGATGAAGAAAATGCCCGGCCTGTACTGCGTGCCACGGTCACAGAACTGTCCGCCGCCGTCGGTGGGGTCGACGTTCATCCAGAAGATGTCGAGGAGCTTGGCGTAGCTCGTGACCGCCGGATCGAAGGTGACCTTCACCGCCTCGGCGTAACCCGTGCCGCCCGCGGACACCTCGTTGTACGTCGGATTCGGCTTGGTACCGCCGACGAAGCCAGAGATGACCTGCGACACGCCGGGCTGACCCTCGAAGGCGGTCTCGACGCACCAGAAGCAGCCCGCGGCGAAGTACGCCTCGGCCACCGAGGGCGCCGCCGAGCCGGCAGGCGCCTGCAACAAAGCCAACGTCACGAGAGTCGCGACCATGAGAAATGTCCTTTCGCGTGCATGGATACGCCGGTCGGGCCGGATCGGTTTCTAACGGCGGCGGTGATGCGCCGAAAGCCCAGCGCCGATGATGCCGGCGTTGTCGCCCAGGGTGGTCTGCACGATGCGCAGCTTCTGCAGGAACGACGGCCAAGCGTAGCGCGGCACCGCGTCATCGACGCTCTGCGCGAGCGTCGGCGCCGTCTGCAGCACGCCGCCCCCCAAGACGATGACGCGTGGGTTCCACGTCATGATCACCGTGCCCAAGAGCCACGCGCAGCGCTCGGCGATGTCGTGCCAGAGGAGCCGCGCCGCTTTGTCGCCAGCCACCGCGGCTTCCTCGATGTCCTTCGAGGTGAGCTCGCGCCAAGCGTCGCCGCGCTCCTCGATGAGCTGCGACGGCGTTCCGTTTTCGTGGACATCATGGAGCAGCTCCGGCAAGTGCCGGCCGCTCACGTAGGCCTCGATGCAACCCAGCTGACCGCAGCCGCACCGCCGACCCGTGACCGACGACTCGTACTTGATGTGGCCAATCTCGGGCGCGAGACCATCGGCGCCCTCGGTGAGGATGCCGTTCGAGACCGCGCCCATGCCGACACCGGTGCCGATGAAGACGCAGGCGACGTCGCGCTCGCCCTTGCCGTCACCGACCATCGCTTCACCGTACGTGATGGCGTTCAGATCGTTGACCAGGCGGACTGGGAGCCCACTCGTCTTCTCGAGGATGGGACCGAAGAGAACGTCGCGCCAACCGAGGTTCGGCGCGTTCGCGACCAGGCCGGTCTCGGTCCACACCGAGCTCGGCACCGTCATGGTGATGCCCAGCTCCTTGGTGGCGCCGCTCAAGCCCGACACGAGCCGCGCGACGTCGCGCGCGATGGCCTCGGGTGAGCGATCCTCGACTTTGACTTTGTTGAACTGCTCGACGTTGCCCTTGCCATCCACCAAGGCCGCACGAATGTTCGTGCCGCCTAGGTCGATAGCGATGGCTTTGTCTCCACTGCTCACGCGCCGAGCTCTTTGCGCACGCGCGCAATCTCGCTCTCGAAGAGCGCCTGCAGCTCCTTGGCGCGCTCGGCGGACTGCGCCTCGAAGCGCATGACCAGGATCGGCGTGGTGTTGCTCGCGCGCACCAACCCCCAGCCGTCGTGCCACTCGACGCGCGCGCCGTCGATGTCGATGACCTTCGAGCCGTCGTTACGCGCCTTGAAGGCCTCGGTGACCTTCTTGACGATGGGGAACTTGGTGGCCTCGGTGACGTCCATGCGCAGCTCGGGCGTCGCGTGCATGGCCGGCACGTCCTTGAGACGGTCGCCCACCGAGCCGTCGTCCGACGACAAGATCTCGAGCAGGCGGCCGGCGGTGTAGCAGGCGTCGTCGAATCCGTAATAGCGGTGCTTGAAGAAGATGTGGCCGCTCATCTCGCCGGCGAGCTCCGCCCCGCTCTCCTTCATCTTCTCCTTGATGAGCGAGTGGCCGGTGCGCCACATGATAGGCTTGCCGCCGTGCTTGGCGATGTCGTCGTACAAGGTCTTCGAGCACTTCACCTCGCCGATAATCGAAGCGCCGGGTGATTCGGCGAGCACTGCCCGCGAAAGCAGAATCATCAGACGGTCGCCCCAGATGGCGTCACCGTTCTTGTCGACGACACCGATGCGGTCGGCGTCACCGTCGAAGGCGATGCCCACGTCGGCCTTCACCTCGGCGACCTTCTTCTTCAAATCCGCGAGGTTCTTCTCGACGGTGGGATCCGGGTGGTGATTCGGGTAGCGCGAGTCGGGCTCGATGAAGAGCGGCACGATGTCGTAGCCCAGCTGCGTGAGCACCGGCATGGCGGTGATGCCGCCCACGCCATTGCCGCCGTCGACGACGACCTTGAGCTTGCGCCGCGGCTTCTTGAGGAGCTTCAAGCAGTCCGCGACGTAGGCGTCCAAGACCGGCGCTTCCTGCGCGCCGCCCTTCCCCACCGCGAAGGCGTCCTTCTCGATGGTCTCGCGCAGCGCCTGGATCTGATCGCCGTAGAGCGACTTACCGAGGAGCGTCAGCTTGAAGCCGTTATACTCGGGCGGGTTGTGGCTCCCGGTGATCTGCACGCCACCGTCGGCCTCGAGGTGCTTGATGGCCCAGTAATTCACGGGCGTCGGCGTGACGCCGATGAGCAGCGCGGTGCAGCCGGTGGAGGCCAGACCCTCCGCGAAAGCGTCCTGCAGGATCTTGCCGTGCTCGCGGTTGTCACGGCCGACGACGACGCGGCTCTTGCCGGCGTTGCGGATGTGCGTTCCAACGGACTTGCCGAGCGCGAGCGCCACTTCGGCGGTGAGGTCCGTGCCATAAATGCCGCGGATGTCGTACTCGCGGAAAATCTCGTGAGCGATCTTCATTACAAACCCTTGTTCACTTCACGCTCGAGGTCATCGAGCTTGTCTTCGACGTTATCCTTGTTGATTTCTTTTTTGGCCTCGTCGTAGGCCTCGCGATAGGTCGCGCCCATCTCGGGCACATCGCGCTCGAGCTTGAGCTCCTTCACGGTCACTGGCCCCGTGTCTTGCGGCTTGCTGCTCGGCGAATCCTGCTTCTTCGAGCAGCCGGCGACAGCCAGGACGACCGCGATAGCGAACAGACGCATCAGAACCCCACCATGGCGCGGGCCCGCGCCTGTTCACCAAACTCGGTCATCGCGACGCGGTGCCGCTGCGTCTCCTTGCGGCGCACGTTCTCGACGCGCTCGAGCAGGCGGTTGTCCTTTTGCTGATTGGCGATCTCGGTCATGAGATCGAGCCGCGCCAAGCGCTGGTAGTGCACGATGAGCTCGTCGTCGCGCGCCTTCTCGTAGGTGCCGCGCAGATCCGGCGGGTTCGGCATCGGCGTGTTGTTGACGATGAGCGACCCGTCCCGCGTCTCCTTCTTGCGCGACTTGGCCTTGGCGGCCGGCGCCTTGCCCTTCTCGGGAGCGGCAAAAACGGCGGGCGAGCCCACGAGCACCGCCACCACGGCGAACGCCGCGACGAGCTTGCTCAAAGATACCGATCCCATTTGCGCTCCTTGAGTTGTTCGACGATGGCCCGCACATCTTGGGCACGATTGGAGGGCACGACCAGGGTCGCGTCCTTGGTGCGTACCACCACCAGACCGTCGACGCCCACCACGCCCGCGACGCCGTCCTCGGCGTAGACCACGCTGTTCGTGGTGTCCACCAGGATGGTCTCGCCGCGCGTCACGTTGCCGGCGCCGTCAGGGTCGATGACCGAGCCCGTGGCGTTCCAGCTGCCGATGTCACTCCAGCCGCAGGAGACCGGCACGACCGCGAGGTCCTTGGCCTTCTCCATGACACCGTGGTCGATGGAGACCGAGCGTAGGGTCGCGTACTCGCGCTTGACCACCTTGGGCTTCATGCCGCCCGCCTCGATGCGGCGCATGGCGACGTGCAGATCGGGGAGCGAGCGCTCGATCTCCGCCTCGACCACCGGCGGTTTCATGACGAACATGCCGGCGTTCCAGTCGTAACCACCCTTGGTGACCAGCTGGATGGCGCGCTCCTTGGTGGGCTTCTCGATGAAGCGCTTCACCGCGAACGAGCCATGCACCGTCCGCTCGGGCTTACCGCGCTCGATGTAGCCGTAGCCGGTCTCGGGATAAGTGGGCTCGATGCCGAGCGTCACGATGCGGTCGTCGTTGGCGAGCCGCACGGCCTTCTTGAGCGCCTCGCAGAGCGATGCGCCATCGCGGACGAAGTGATCGGCCGGGAGCACCACCATCACCGCGTCGGGATCGCTCGCGCGGACGGCGAGCGCGGCGTAGGCGATGGCGGCGGCGGTGTTACGGGCCTGGGGCTCGACCAGCACGTGCGACGCGGGGAGCTTGGGCACCGCCTTGGCGCAGGCCTTGGCGTGGCTCTCACCGACGACCATCCACCAGCGGGCCGGCTTGGCGAGCGACTTCACGCGCTCGAAGGTCTGCGCGAGCAGACTCTGCTTACCGCCAAAGCGGAGCAGCTGCTTCGGTTGATGGTGACGCGACACCGGCCAGAAACGTGTGCCGGAACCACCAGCCATCACGACGATGTGGACATTACTCACGGGGGCATAGCCTTACAGCAGCTCGATGAAGCGCAGCAACATGAAGGCAGTGAGCCCCCAGATGTCCTCGCCATCGACGTAAAAGTGCGGGAGCTCGAGGGACTTGCCGTTACGCTCGTGCTTCTTGAGCACCCACTTGGGACGGTCGGCGAGCTCGGCCAACGGCACAGCGAAGACGCGGGCGACCTCGTCGGCGTTCGGGACGAGGGAAGCCTTGGCGTCCACCAGGCCGACCACCGGCACGATGTGGAAACCGGTGTGCGACAAGACGTGATCGAGCGTACCCAACAGGTGCACGGACGGCGCTGGGAGCGCCATCTCCTCGAAGGCTTCGCGGAGCGCCGCGGCCTCGGGACCCGCGTCGAACGGGTCGACGCTGCCGCCCGGGAACGACACCTGGCCACCGTGTGACTTGAGCGCGTCCGAGCGGCGCGTGAAGATCACCTCGAGCTCGTTGGTCTCACCCATCCGCCGCAGCGGAACCAACACGGCTGCCTGCCGCCATGAGGCGACAGGGAGCTTCGCTGGCGCGTAGTCCGTGATGACGGACGATACGTGAGCTAGATCAGTTGCCGGCCGAGGCACGGGATTCCGTGTGCCCCTTGTCGCCGGCGCGGCTCACGGCCTGGCGCAGACGGTCGGCGGCGTCGGTGCGCTCCCAACCGAACTCGGGCTCGCTACGGCCGAAGTGACCGTAGGCGGCCGTCTTGGTGTAGATCGGCTTGAGCAGGTCGAGGCGCTTGATGATGTCGGCGGGCTTGCCGCTGAACTCGGCCATGACGGCCGCTTCGATGCGCTGGTCGCTGACGGTGCCAGTGCCGAAGGTCTCGACCATGATCGAGACGGGCTGCGCGACGCCGATGGCGTAGGCGAGCTGCACTTCGCAGCGCGCCGCGAGGCCCGCCGCGACGACGTTCTTGGCGATGTAGCGCGCGAAGTACGCGGCGCTGCGGTCGACCTTCGACGGGTCCTTGCCACTGAAGGCGCCGCCGCCGTGACGGCCCATGCCACCGTAGGTGTCGACGATGATCTTGCGGCCGGTGACGCCGGCGTCACCCATCGGACCACCGACGACGAAACGGCCGGTCGGGTTCACGTGATAGACGATGTTCGGCGCGCGCAGCTCCTTCGGCACCACCACCTCGATGATGTCGCTGATGATCGCGTCGCGCAGGGTCTTCTGGTCGACTTCGGCGGAGTGCTGCGTCGAGATGACGACGTTCTGCACGCGAGTCGGCTTGCCGTCGACGTACTCGAAGGTGACCTGGCTCTTGCCGTCGGGGCGCAGGAACGGGAGCGTGCCGTCCTTACGGAGCTTGGCCAAGCGCTGCGTGAGGCGGTGCGCGAAGGTGATCGGCGCCGGCATGAGCTCGGGGGTCTCGTTGCAGGCGTAACCGAACATCATGCCCTGGTCGCCAGCGCCCTGCTCTTTCTGAGCGCCGGTGTCGACGCCCTGGGCGATGTCGGGCGACTGCTTGCCGATGGCCACCATCACCGCGCAGGTGTTGGCGTCGAAGCCCATGTCGCTCGAGGTGTAACCGATATTGCGGATGGTCTCGCGCACGATGGCCGGCATCTCGACGTAGCAGCTGGTCGTGATCTCGCCGGCGATGACCGCCATACCGGTGGTGACGAGCGTTTCGCAGGCGACGCGCGCCTTGGGATCCTGGCGCAGGATGGCGTCGAGGATCGAGTCCGAGATCTGGTCAGCAACCTTGTCCGGGTGACCTTCGGTGACGGATTCGGACGTAAAGAGGAAATCGCGGTTCATCTTCTTTGACTCTCCAGGAGGTGGCCGGCTTGTAAGGCCTGCACCTTGAAGTGTCAAAGGGATGCGCGATCGAGCGCCGCCAAACCCGCGGAATCAGGCCCTGTGTGGTGAATTCTCGTGCGACTACTCCCCCGTGAGCCGGAGCTGAGCTTGGGCGAGCGCGGGAGGCGTGCGCGGGTTGCGCTCACCGCCGGCCACGTAGCCGAGCTTGGCCGCGGGCTCACGAACCTCGGGCAGGCCCAAGGTGTCGCTCGCGTCGCGCGCCGGCATTTGCTCCACGTGCTTCAGCGTGCGCTCCATGGCGCGGGTGCGCTTCGAGGCGTCTTCGATGGTGCTCGACGCCTCGCCGAGCTTCTTTTGCACCTTGGCGAGCACGTCGGAGAAGCGGCCGAACTCGGTCTTCACCGCCCCCAGCACCGTCCACACCTCGCTCGAGCGCTTCTGCAGCGCCAAGGTGCGGAAGCCCATCTGCAAGCTGTTGAGCAGCGCGGCGAGCGTCATGGGCCCGACGAGCAGCACGCGGTAGTCACGCTGTAGCGTGTCGGCGAGGCCCGGCCGGCGCACCAGCTCCGCGTAGAGCCCCTCGGTGGGGACGAACATGAGGCCGAAGTCCACGGTGTGCGGCGACATGATGTACTTGTCACGAATGTCGGCCGCGCAGCGCTTGGCGCAATTCTCGAGCGCTTTAGCGGACTGCTCGATGCCCGCGACATCACCGCGCTCGGAGGCGTCGACGAGGCGTTGATAGTCCTCTTGCGGGAACTTGGAGTCGAGCGGCAGCCACGTGGTGTGCTCGTGCCCAGGCATCTTGATGGCGAACTCGACGCGCTCGCGGCTGCCCGGCACGGTCGCGACGTTCGTGCCGTACTGGTCGGGCGTCATGATCTGCTCGAGCAGATTGCCGAGCTGCACTTCGCCCCAGGTGCCGCGCGTCTTCACGTTGGTGAGGACCTTACGCAAGTCGCCAACCCCCGCGGCGAGGTTCTGCATCTCCCCCAGGCCCTTGTGCACCTGCTCGAGGCGGTCGCTCACCTGCTTGAACGCCTCACCCAGGCGCTGCTCGAGCGTGCCCTGCAGCTTCTCGTCGACCGTGGCCCGCATCTGCTCGAGCCGCTTACCGTTGTCTTCCTGCATGCTGCGCATGCGCTCGTCGACCATGGTGGTGAGCTGCACGATGTTCTGAGTGGCCTCGGCGAACCGCGATTGCAGACCATTCGCCAGGGTAGTGAGCGCCACGCGTACGTCTTCGCGGACCTGCTGCGTCGCCTTCGTGGCATCATCGCGCCCGCGCGCCAGATCGTCACGGAGCTGCTGGGTCACCCGCGCCGCATCGTCCCGCGAGCGCCCGAGGTCTTCCCGCAGCCCGCGCTCCAACCGCTCGTGCGCCCGCTCGATGTTGGCGAAGCGCTCCCCCGCCGCCTGCTGCGACGCCATCTGCCGCATCAAGACGACCACCACGGCCGCCAAGGTCACGACGCTAGCTATGAGTACGGCAACGAGCATGGCTACACCTCACCATGCGAGCCTAACCCCGACCCCCGACAATTTTCAGGGCCGTGGCGGGTGTGGGGTGTGATCACGAACGGTTGTAGTCTTCTTTTTTGTTCGCGGCGTGGCGCGAACGAGACTACGGCGACCGGGCCAGTAGGCGCAGACGGGTACGTTGCGGCGAGTTGTTCGTCACAGCCCAGTAAGATCACAGAACTGGAGCGCCTGTCGATCCCGAAATCAGGACCGGAAAGTACTTTCTACAAACGTTTTGCATCACACCCGGCAACCGCGCTACTGAATCAACGCCATGCCCGCCACCTTCGCGGCGCCAACATCGAACGTTATCGTTTTGGTACACCCCGCGCCCGCAGCGCTACGCGCGATCAGGCAGTCCGCAAAATCGGCTGAGCTCGCTTTGAAGACGCGCAGCGCGTTCGTAACGTCATCAGCCCGATCTACGACGACCGTTTTCGTCCGCAATAACAAGTCGAGCACTCGTACCACTTGCTGGCGCGTCAGCTCATAGCACGCCGCGAGCACCCAACTCAGCTCGACGACGGCAACGAGCGGCACGAATCCGGGTTCATCGGCGGTGAATGATTCCATCACCTCGGTAGCCATGGCTGCCTGCTTTACGTCGTCTTGCATGATGTAGCGGACGAGTACGTTGGTATCCAAGCCGATCATCGGGCAGTGGCGCCATGTGTGGCGATGGCAAGATTCATCTCCTCGATCGACACCCGTCTCTTTGCTTTTCCGAACATACCCTTCATTTCCGTGACCGAGTGTGTCGCAGCAACGACCTCGAATCGGCCCTGGTCGACCTCCACGAACTCGACCCGATCTCCAGGCTCTACCTGCAGGGCTTGGCGAACATTGGCGGGAATGGTGATTTGACCCTTACTTGTTACAGTCGCGCTGGCCATGCCGAGAGTCCCTCACTCCTTACTTTATGGTAAGGAATTCAATCAATCAAGACTCGGCCACGGGGGCGCTTCCCACGCGGCGAAGGTCCACTAAAGTACGGCCACACCGTCAGGCGCGTTGACGACCTGTCAGGTGCGCCTCGGACAACAGAGCGACGCGCGCGCCGATTACCTCCGTATCAATCCGGGTGCCCTTTGCCCGACGACTGGAGATCTCCATGACCTCGATCGAGATGACCAAGCTTCCCCAGAACATCCAGGGCCCCGCCTTCGACGCCGCCGTCGCTTCGGCGAACGAGTACGCGATTCGCAACGGCCATGAGCAGCCACAGCTCGAGGTCACCCCAGCGACCGTCGCCCAGGCCGATGCCTACATTCAGCGCACCGGCTCTCTCGTCACAGGTCGCAACACCTCCATGGCGATCGACAAGGCCGCCTTCTCGCAGAACATGATGACGCTCGCTGCCTACATGAAGCAGAACGCCATCGAGTCGATCTCCGTGAGCAAAGACAATCTCGACGGCGTGCCCGGTAGCGTCATCGCCGGCGCGTTCAACGCCTTGTTCGAGCGCGGCTTCTAAAGACCACGGGTCGCGTCCACGCAGGGACACTTCTCCCCTAACGTAGTGACGGCTTCCAGTTGTGCCCGATGATTGGCCGGTGGCGCTCCACGGGGTCGCGCTCGACTTTGCAGGCTTCGCGCCAGAGGAGGAGCTGGCTTACGCCCGCCTCGTTCGCGGTCTCGCGGATCGCCTTGTAGATGGCGAGCTCCATGGTGTGCTCGTTGAGCTCCTCGAGGGTGTCGAGGCGCTCGAGGAGGCGGCGGGTGGCGTCGTAGAGGGGGTCGCTCATGGGAGGTTTTCGAAGATACCGGTGCCGCGCGGCTGTTCCCAGAGGGCCGTACGCGAGAAAGCACATGGAACGCTAGAGTCTGCGCGAAGGTGCCTGACAAGACGCGCAAAGCGTGATTTCAAGCGCGTGAAGCAGCGCCAACCTGGCGCTCGAAAGTGGTAGAGCGACCGTGAAGACACTCCTCATCCTGGGTGCAACCTTGAGCATCGCGAAGTCCCCGCTCCTCGCCGAATGGAAAGGCCCTCACGGCGGCGTGCCGCCCTTCGACCAAGTGAAGGCGGAGGAGATCGGGCCGGCGCTCGAGACCGCGATGGACGCCTACCGCCGCGAGCTCAAGGCGATCGGCGAGAACAAAGCAGCGCCAACGTTCGCCAACACCATCGTCGCCCTCGAGAAGGCGGGCCAGCCGTTCGTGCGCGTGCGCACCATCTACCAGACCTGGAGCTCGTCGATGAAATCGCCGGAGTTCCAGAAGGTCGAGCAGGCCATGGCGCCCAAGCTCGCGGCCTTCGGCGACGAGATCACGCACGATCCCAAGCTCTGGAAGCGCATCGAGGCAGTGTACGCCAAAGCAGACAAGCTCAAGCCGGAGGAGCGCCGCCTCGCCTGGCTCTACTACACCCAGTTCAGCCAGCAAGGCGCCAAGCTCTCCGAGGCCGACAAGGCGAAGATGTCCGAGCTCAACCAGAAGCTCGCGAGCCTCTACACCCAGTTCGCGCAGAACCTGCTCACCGACGAGGAGTCGCAGGCGCTCGTCGTCGACGACGTGAAGGACCTGGCCGGCCTGCAGCGGTCGCAGATCGACGCGGCCGCCGAGGAAGCCACCCGCCGCAACATGAAGGGCAAGTACGTCTTCGCGAACACACGCTCGTCGATCGAGCCGTTCCTCACCTACGCTTCGAACCGCGCCCTGCGTGAGAAGGCCTTCACCATGTGGACGAAGCGCGGCGACAGCGGCGGCGCCACCGACAACAACGCCATCGTCACGCAGATCCTCAAGGCCCGCCAGGAGCGCAGCAAGCTCCTGGGCGCCCCGACCTACGCGCACTGGCACCTCGCCGACACCATGGCGAAAGAGCCGCAGCGCACCATGGACCTGATGATGCAGGTCTGGAAGCCGGCGGTCGCGCAGGTGAAGAAGGACGTCGCCGCCATGCAGGCCATCGTCGACGCCGAGAAGGGCGGCTTCCCCATCAAGCCGTGGGACTACCGCTACTACGCCGAGAAGGTGCGCAAGGCGAAGTACGACCTCGACTTCAACGAAGTGAAGCCCTACCTGCAGCTCGACAAGCTGCGCGAGGCGATGTTCTGGGTGGCGGGCGAGCTCTACGGCCTGCGCTTCAAGGAGGTCAAAGGCCTGCCGGTCTTCCACCCGTCGCAGACGGTGTACGAGGTCACTGGCCGCGATAACAAACACGTCGGCTACTGGTACTTCGACCCCTATGCGCGCCCGGGCAAGGCCTCCGGCGCCTGGATGAGCGCCTACCGCGAGCAGAACCGCATCAACGGCGACGTCACGACCCTCGTCTCGAACAACTCGAACTTCATCCAGGCAAAGCCCGGTGAGCCGGTGCTCCTCGAGTGGGACGACGCGCGCACCCTGTTCCACGAGTTCGGCCACGCGATCCACGGCCTGCTCTCGAACGTCACGTATACCTCGTTGTCGGGAACCAACACGGCGCGCGACTTCGTCGAGTTCCCGTCGCAGTTCGCCGAGAACTATCTGCGCACCCCCGAGGTCCAGAAGATGCTGGTGAACGCCAAGGGCGAGCAGATCCCGGCGGTGCTCCTCGCCAAGATCGAGAAGGCGGCGACCTTCAACGAGGGCTTCCGCACCACCGAGTTCCTGGCGTCCGCCATCGTGGACATGAAAATGCACTTGGCCGACGCCGTGGTCGAGCCCAAGAGCTTCGAGACCGGCACCCTCACCGAGCTCGGCATGCCCAAGGAGATCGTCATGCGCCACCGCACCCCGCAGTTCGCGCACCTGTTCACCGACGAGGGCTACGCCGCGGGTTATTACGGCTACCTCTGGGCCGAGGTCCTCGACCACGACGCTTACGAGGCCTTCACCGAGGCCAAGAACCCCTACGACAAAGCGACCGCCAAGAGGCTCGTCGACACGCTCTTCTCGGTGGGCAACACCGTCGACCCGGCGGAGGCTTATCGCGCCTTCCGCGGCCGCGATCCCAAGGTCGAGGCGCTGCTCAAGGCGCGTGGCCTCGCCGGCAGTGTCGCGACGAACTAAGCCGTCATCGACTCATGCACGCGTAGCGCGGGTCTGTGCACCATCCGCGCAAGACGCGACACTTCGCAGCTGAAACCGAGCCATCGGCCCACCAGCGATCTCATTGGCGCCCGGGGGCCGGCGCGCCTCGAAGGACGTGTCGCGGAGCGGAGCAACGTTGACGGAGATCCGCAGCTCGGCCAGCAGCTCTGCCGTGACACCGCACGCCAGCAGCTTCTCGGAGAGACGTCGCTCACCGCCATCGTCGTGAGGCCTGACATCGCGGAGAAAGGCGTCGACCAGAGGACGCGAAAGCTCGTCCAGCACCTGGGGGTGCTCGAGAGAGAGCTGCCAGAGTACGAGAGGTAACACGACGTCCCGCTGCGTGAGCGGAAGAGCGAGCACACGATCGAGATACGCGACGATCACGGCAGGCCTCTAACGATAGATGGTTGGGTCCGTTCCCAGCGCCCGCCGGACGATCAGCTTGACCGCTTCCAGGTCTTACGGCGTCGTGAGCTCACCTTGCAGCATCGAGCGGATCTTTTGCACTTCGCCGTCGAGCTTCGACCACGTGCCCTTGTGTCCGCCAGCCTCGAGCGCGTTCGCCGTCTGGTAGGCGTTCGCGATGTGTCTGTCGATGTGCGACCGCACGTTCGCGTCGGCGCTCAGCGTCCTCGCATAGTTCTGAATTTGGCTCATGGGTGTATCCTCGCTAATCAGGAAAAAGGGGCGACAATCGCAGCGCCGCGTTCCTCCCCAATATCGGCGGCCCGCCCAGCCCGATGCGACCACGCACCCTGTCGCGCCGTCAGGACATGGTGGCGGGCACTCGTGTATGAAGGCGTGAAGGAGCGATGCGGTCTGGAATGACGGAGCCCATCTACCTCGACCACGCCGCCGCGACGCCGATCTTGCCGGTGGTGTACGCGCGCTACA
>JBDHVB010000087.1:0-20918 GCA_039809465.1 Myxococcota bacterium | reverse complement strand
GCCAAGAAGGCACGCGCCACGCTGGTGGAGATGCAGACCATCGAACATCCAAACGGGCGCGCCAAAGCCCGCGACCTGGTCACTGACGGCCAGTCGACCACGTTCTCGAGCGTCGGCGCCGCCCGCCACGCCGTGGGTGCCGACACCGCGCCGAAGGAGCACGAGCAAGAAGTCTTCGCGCGCGAGCTGGCCCGCCGCCTCGAAGAGGGCCGCACGAGCAACCGCTTCGACCGGCTCGTGCTCGTCGCGCCGCCGAGCTTTCTGGGCATGCTGCGCGAGAATCTGTCTGCGCCGCTCGCCAAGTGCGTCACGCAGTCGGTCGCGAAGGATCTGACTCAGGCGAAGCTCGAGGAGATCTCGAAGCAGCTCGATTAACGAAGTGCTTCCATAGGTGGCGCCCGCCAGCCGTCCGCAAGCAGCGACGGGTATGTCGATCCATGGGTGATCTCCCGCTCGCTGGGGTTGGCTCGCCGGCCCAGGTGCGGCTCGCGCAGCAGGCACGCGAGCCCATCACCCGGCGCAGCGATGAGCCTGTCAGCATGCCGTCGATCTTCACTGCTGGCGGGCCCCGGACGGCACAGGCACGGCGCGATCCGGTGCCCGGTGTCGATCCCCCCGCCGAGCGCGGGCCTGGCTTACGCAAACCGCGCCAGGTCGACGGCGCCGTCGCTGCGGCCGTGCGGCCACCGCCCGCGTTCTTCACGTTCGCATCACCGACCGACGAGGTTCCTGGCCGCGCCAACGGCATCCCCGTCAGCGAGATCCGCGGCGCCATCAGCCGCTACGGGACCAACGTGATGATCGGCTTCGACCGCGGGGCCATCTCCGACGCCGACCTGCGGGCGATGCGCGAGCGCCGGCCCGGCGACATCCAGAACCCCGCCCTGCGCTTCGCCGTGCAGCAGGGGGTGCGCCTCCACGTGTACGTCGAGGGGCCAGGAGGCGCGACCGGCGGCAGATGGTCCGACGACGAGAAGAAGCGGGTGCGCGCGGCGGCGGACAGCGTCGGCATTCGCATCGGTGATCCATCGGACCCTCGGGATCCAGGCGCGCGGGCATGGCGCGACCACGGCTGGCGGCAGTTCACGCGCCATCAGCTCACCGAGCTGCGGCGCGCGGGCTTCGAGTCCGCTGAAATCGACAACATCGACGCCAGCACCGTCGGCAAGGATCCACGGCGCACTCTCGCCTTCCTCGGCGATTACGCACGCTGGCATCGCGACGGCGAGGTACCGACGCTGATGCTCAAGAACATGAGCGACGCTCAAACGAACGCGCCGTTGACCGCGATAGCGAGCGGCCAGCTGCCGCGCGCGATGCTCTCCGACTTCGCTATCGCGGAGCGCGACGCGGGCCAGGACCGCGACGCCTTGGCGCGCAGCCTCGCCACCGCCGGCATCCGGCTCCTGCACAGCAACGACACGCGCAACTACGACGCTTCTGGAGCCTATTAGCGCCGCGATGCCGCCGCGACCGCTAGCGGAGCGCGCCCTCGATGACCCTACCGCGGCGCGCGGGCGACGCGGGCAAGCCGAGCAGCATGCGCAGGGTGGCGCCGACATCCTCGGCGCGCGCCACCTCGACGTGTCCGCGGCGGTGGACACCCACGCCGGCGAGCACGTACGCCACGCGCAGCTGATCGGCGCGCAGGCCGCCATGCCCGCCGCGATAGGCACCGACCACCATCTCGTAGTCGGAGACCAGGTCGTAACCGGGGATCGAGGTGACCACGAGGTCACCGGTGTTGGCGTCGGCGAAGAGCACCGCCAAGCGATGCAGGGCATCGGGGAAGTTGCCGTCGGTGGAAGCCTTGAGCCACTGCGCCGCCGGATGCGGCTGGCCGTCCATCAACGCCGCGGTCGTGGGCGCGTCGGCATAGCCCAGCGGGTCGTTGCCGCGCGCCGCGTAGGCGTAGCTGTCGCCCGGCGCGATGCTGATGGTGCCCTCGCCTTCCGCGCTGAAGAGCTCGAGCGTATCGGCGCCACCACGCGCCACCACCAGCTCGATGCCGTGCAGGCGCGAGAGCCCATCGATGACGTCCACGGCTGTCGCCGAGGTAGCCGCGGTCGGCGGAGCGAAGGCGCGCAGCTCGGTGCTCGTGTACGGCCGTGTAAAGCCATCCGCCGCGCGGCGCATGTACACATGGCACATGGTGTTGCCGTTGGTCGCGATGACCCCGTCGACCTCGGCGAAGTCGGCGAGCGTCGTGTCGAGCTGCGAGCTCCACACCTCGGTGGCGTCGCCACGGAACATGCTCAAGCCCAGCCGCTCCGCCATCGCGGTGCGCAGGTCGAGGTTCACGTTCACCTGGGCGAGGCCATGGTCGGTGATCACGGCGTAGATGCGGTCGTTCTCGAGCCCCTTGGCGCGCGAGGCATCGCGATAGCGGCCAATCAGCGCATCGACCTCGTGGAGCCGGTCGGTGTACGCGTCGTTGATGCCGTGAACGTGCGCCTGGCCATCGGGCGCGGTGAAGGTGATCCACTGCACCTTGGGCTTGCTGTCGAGACGCGCGATGGCGAGATCGACCAGCTCGCGCTCGACGTCCGCGAAGGTCGGCGACACGGCGGGCGGCAGCGCCGACAGGAGCCTGCCGAGCCACCAGGCGTCGCGGTACTTGGCGAGCGAGAAGCGAATGCCCGCCATCACCTTCTCCGCGGCGCCGCGGTTCATGTAGCTGTTGTAGGTCTGGGTCGGCCCGGTGACCTCCTCGAAGATCGTGCGTGGCTCGGCCTTCAGATCCTCGTTCATCAGCTTGTAGGTCCGGCCGACGTAGTTGCGGAACAAGCCAGTGGTTCGCGCGCGGTCGAGGAAGCGCAGGCCGAGAACACCGCTCGCGGCGGCGTCCTCCCCGGTGATGAATGGGTAGAAGCCGTACCCCGTCATGCTTGGGAAGCTGGAGATGCCATTCTCGATGATCGTCCCTTCCCGCACCAAGCCGTCGATATTGGGCAAACGACCCGCCGAGAGCTCCCGGGCGAAGACGTCCTGGACCACCCCATCGAGCAGGAAAATCGTGAGATACGGCGAGGCGGCAACCTCCGCTTCCGGTGTTCCACCATTGGCGCCACAAGCCGCCATGATGACGAGCAAAATTGCGAGCATGCCGCGATTGACGGCGGTGGCGAGACGAACCATAAGGCAGCGGCCCAGCACGATGACCTCTAATTACCGAAATGCCATCCTGATGCTGGCCATGACGTGCACATTGGTGCTCGCGCGGCCAGCTCGAGCGGCGTCACTTCTAGAGCCTCAGCTCGCCGAAGATGACAACTACTCGGAAACCCTGACGACGATCGCCGACCTCGAGGACGGCACGTACGTGCAGGTGCAACTGAACATCTCGAACCTCGGGATGGGTGACGCCAACGGTGGTTGCCGTATCTTGGTGGTCGAGCCCAATCAAAAAACGTGGACCGCGAGCGATCGCGTCAGCCGCGACAAATGGAGCGCGACGTCGACCGCGCTCACCATCACCACTTGCTCGGTCACGAGCGCCGGTGGTGGCACGACGGCGGTCAGCGCCACGCTCGACGGCGGCAGCGTGAAGCTCACCATCGCCGCCGACATGAAGGCGCGCACGCCACCCGACGCCAACCTCAAGATCGAGGACAAGACCTACGCGAACGTCATCGCCGTCGCCTGGGCCAAGGTCGAGGCGAGCTTGAGCGTACCAGGCCGCGCGGCCCGCAAGCTCGGCGGCTTCGCGTACATGGATCACTCGCGCAGCACCACGCTGCCCGCGCAGCTCGCCACTCGTTGGGTCCGCTTTCGCGCACTCGGCCCCGGCGACTCGCTCCTGGTGCTGGCGCGTAACCTCCCCGACGGGACGCTGCGCGGCTGGGCTTGGCGTGAGAAGGAGCCGTTCGCGCGGCCGCTCACCAAGCTCAAGCTGACCCGCGTCGACGCCAAGGATCAGGCCAAGGGCTACACCATCGAAGGCGCGGCCGGTGACATGACCTTCACCATCGCGGTCGAGTCGCAGCTGTATCGCTACGCCCCGGTCGAGGAGTTCGGCGTCCTCGGGATGCTGGCGCGCTCTGTCGTTGGCAACCCCGTCACGCGGACGTATCGCGCGACCCTCGACGCCCAGCCGGCGACTTTGCAGAACGCGAAGCGCGGCATCCTCGAGGTTCAGCATGTCCAGTGAGGGCGGCTCCATCTTCCAGCGCGTTGGGCGCTTGGCGGATGCGTTCGAGACGCAGCTCGGCAACGTCGCAGTCTGGGCCTACCGCAAGCCGTGGGCGGCGCTCGGCATCGCGGCGCTGCTCAGCGCGGTCCTCGGTGTCGGGACGCTGCGCCTCAAGGTGAACGCCGACCTCTCCGAGCTCTTGCCGGCGAGCTTCCCCAGCGTCCGCGCCCTGCACGAGCTCGAGGCCAAGTTCGGCGGCGTAGGCTACGTCACCGTCTTGGGCGAGAACGCCGAGCCCGCGGAGCTCCGCCGCTTCGCCGACGACCTCGCCCCCAAGCTCGCCGCCCTCCCCGACTTCCGCTACGTCGACTACCGCCGCCCCACCGAGTTCTTCGAGGAGCACGCGCTCTACTTCCTCACGAACGAGGACCTGGAGGAGCTCCTGGGCAAGCTCCAGGACCGCGAGGCTTACGAGAAGCGCAAGGCAAACCCGCTCTACCTCGACCTCGAGGACGACGGTCCGCCGGAGATCACCCTCGACGACCTCAACGCCAAGTACTCGGGCCAGGGCAAGTCGACGAGCTGGATGGCCTCGCAGGTCGGCGAGGACTACTACTTGGATCCGCAAAAGCGGATGATCGCCGTGCTCGCGAAGCCCGCCAAAACGGGCATGAACCTGCAGGTGTCCCGCGACATCATCGCGCAGACCGAAGAGGTGCTGCGCACGATGGACTTGAAGTCCTACGGGCCCGAGTTCACCTACGAGATCGGCGGCACCTACAAGAAGAAGGTCGACCAGCAAGACCTCATCCAGCGTGATCTCGGCTGGTCGAACATCGCGAGCTTCGCGCTCATCTTCGTGTTCTTGGCGTTCCACTTCCGCCGCGTCTCGGCCATCGGCCTGGTCATGGCGCCGCTGCTCGTCGGGACGCTCTGGTCCTACGGTTTCGCGGGTTGGGCCTTCGGCACCCTCAACATCCTCACCGGCTTCGTCGGCGCCATCCTCTCCGGCATGGGCATCGAGAACGGCATCCACTTGCTCGCGCGCTTCGAGACCGAGTGGTGGATCACCGACGACCGCGAGGAGAACATCCGCCGCACCTTCGGCAACACGGGCCGCGGCGTCGCCATCACCGCGCTCACCACCATGGTCGCCTTCGGTGGCCTCGCGCTCTCCGAGTTCCGCGCCTTCCGCGAGTTCGGCATCATCGCCGCCGCGGGCATGTTCATGTTCGTCGTGGCGTACCAGCTCGTGCTGCCGGCGCTGATGACGCTCGCCATGCGCCTGGGTTGGAAGCCGCGCCATGTCCGCCATGACGATGTGCCGAAGTACGTGCACTGGATCGTCCGCAATGCCCGCCCAGTGTTCATCTGCTCGATGCTGGTGATGGTGCTGTTCTGCTGCGCCCTGCCGAAGGTGCAGTTCAACTACAACCTGCGCTCGCTCCTCGCGAGCAGCCTGCGCTCCTACGAGCTCGACAAGGTCATCGACGGCTTGGTGGGCTACTCGCAGACGCCGGTGGTCATGCTCACCGCCAACGCGGCGGACGAGGCCAAGGTCGCCGCCGAAGTGCGCGCGCGCATGGAGAAGGCCGGCGAGGACTCCACGGTCCGCTTCGTCGCCTCGTCCGCGGATCTCGTGCCGCTCGGCCAGACCGAGAAGCAGGAGATCATCCAGCGCATGGAGAAGATCCTCCGGCGCATCGACCGCGACAAGCTCAGCGCGGCGGATCGGAAGAACTTCGACAAGGTCGACAAGATGGTGCACGCCCAGCCCTTCGTGCGTGACGATCTGCCCTCCGAGGTGCGCCGTCAGTTCCAGGGCATGGACGACAAGCGCGACTCGGGCTTCGTGCTCGTGTTCGCCGCCAAGGATCTCTCGGACGGCTCGTTCACGCGGGCCTTCGCGCGCGAGAACCGCGGCATCAAGCTCGGTGACGGGACGGACGTCCTCGCCGCCGGCGAAGCGCTGCTGCTCGCCGACATCATCGAGATGGTGGCGCGCGAAGCCGTGCCGGTGCTCTGCTTCACCATTGGGCTCGTGTTCGTGTCGCTGTGGCTGTTCATCGGCAGCTTCAAGTCCGCCATCGCGTGCATCGTGCCGGCGGCCGGATCGTTGATCGCGACCATCGGCTGCATGCCGCTCGCGGGCCTGTCGCTCAACTACATCAACGTGGTCATGATCCCGCTGTTCTTCGGCATCGGCATCGACGGCGGCGCGCACCTCACCACGCGCATCGACGCCGGCGAGCCCTTCGCGCCGGTGTTCAGCGAGACCGGGCGCGCGGTCACCGGCTCGCTCCTCACCAACGCGCTCGGCTTCATGGCGTTGGTCATCGCCGACCACACCGGTCTCAATTCGCTGGGCAAGATGGCGCTCTTGGGGCTGGGCATGAACCTGCTCGCGTGCAACGTCGCCCTCCCCGCCTACGTGGCGTGGCGCCTCGGCAAGAAGGCCGACCCCGAAGCCGAGACGCCGAGCAACGAGCCGCCAGCCGAGCTGCCGCGGGTGCAGGGCGCATGAATTTTTTCGTGCTCGCTATAGCGGCCATGCTCACCGCGCCGCCGGTGGACTTGCATCTGCCGCTGTCGTCGAGCGTCCTCGCCGCGCCGAAAGCCGCGAGCAAGAAGACCGCGCCCAAGAAGAAAGAGGCGCCACCGCCCGAGGACGAGACCACCGGCGGCCCCCTCGACGCGCCCGCGCCCGCGCCAACACCCGAGCCGCAGCAGCAGACGCCGCAGGTCATCAACGACGTCACCCACCGGCTGGGCGTCGAGGACTGCGTCCGCATCGCCCTCGAGAGCAACGCGCGCATCTTCGAGGCCGAAGCCCGCGTCCACGAGTACAAGGCACGGCTCGCGCAGGTCGAAGCGCTCTTTTATCCCCGCATCACCGGCATGGGTTTCTTGGCGCCGATGTACACGGTGAAGGGCGACATCAACTCGTACCAGACCGAGTGGAAGAGCTTGTCGGACTGGGGCCCGTACGCACATCTAGAAGCGACGCTCGGGCAGCCGATCTACACGTTCGGCCGCGCCGATGCCGCCAAGGACGCGGCCGGCGAGCGCGCCGAGGTCGAGAAGGCGCGCCTGCGCGAGACCGAGAACACGGTCGCGCTCGAGGTGCGCAAGCTCTACTACACGCATCTCTATGCGCGCAGCTTGATCCCAACGCTCGAGCAGGCTCAAGGGTACGTCGAGCAGGCGCTGACGCGCGCGCAGGAGCTCTACGACACCGGCGAGGGTGAAGTGTCGCAGTCGGATCTGTCGCGCCTGCGCTTCTCCGCCGTGCAGGTCCGCCGCTTTCTGCTGCTCGCGCGCAATGGCCAGGCGCTCGCCTTGGTCGCGCTCAAGCACACGATGGGCATGGCGGCGACCGCGAACCTCGAGCTCGTCGACGACAAGCTGCCGCCGATCCCCGACGAGCCCCCGCGTGACCTCGCGCAGTACATCGCCGACGCCGCCGCGAACCGTCCGGAGTGGCAGCAGCTCGCGCACGGCAAGAAGGCCGCGAAGTCGCTTTCGGTCGCCGAGATCAAAGCGAACTTGCCGGTGCTCGCTATCGCGGGCCAGTTCCAGGCCGACTGGGCGCCGACGCGCCAGAACGCGCGCAATCCCTACTGGAACGACCAGTACAACCGCGTCGCCGGCGGCCTGGCGCTCGCCTTGCTCTTCGACCTGAACCCGTGGGCCGCGCAGGCCAAGTCCGACGCCGCCGAGGCGACGTACGAGCAGCTCGACGCCCTCGAGCGCTTCGCGTCGACCGGCATCCCCCTGCAGGTCCAGCAGGCCTTCATCGACCTCGCGCAGGCGCGCGAGATCTTCAGCTCCGCCAACGAGGCCATCCAGGCGACGCGCAAATGGGTGACCTTCTCGGCCAACGCCTACGACACCGGCACCGGCGAGCCGCGCGACTTGCTCGAAGGCCTGGCCGCGCTCGTCGAGTCCCGCCGCATGATGTACGACGCCCTGCGCGACTACTATCTGGCCCGCGCGAGCCTGCTCTACGCGACCGGCAGCCACTAGCAGCACCCGCCCCCAAACGTAGGCTCTACGGCATACAAGCCCCCACAAACCGATCGCAGCGCGTCCTGACGCGATGAATACCGCTTGCTGTGGGTCTGGACTGGGTGTTAGGGGCGCAAGAGATGGGTCAAAAACCCGCGCGAACGCTTGCAGCCGAGGCTCCGATGAACCGTCGCGACCGCCGAGTCGCCGATCGTCGTACTGATTCCTCTTCGGTCTCCACCGACAACCGCCGGGGCAAAGACCGGCGCGTGCGTGACCGACGTGCCGACCAGCGCTTCCCGCTGGAGCTGTGGATGGAAGAGCTGTCGGGCGACGACATCTACTTCCGCCGCAGCGGCAACATCGCCGCCGGTGGTGTCTACTTCGACCGCGCCATCCCCCATCCGCTCGGCACCGTGGTGACGCTGAAGTTCGCGCTCCCCGGCGACCGCGAGATGGTCGTCGCGCGCGGCGAGGTCGTCAGCAGCGCCCCCAACGCCGACGGCCTCGGCATGGGCGTGAAGTTCGTCCACATCGAAGGCGACGGCGCCCAGCGCATCCGCGCCTTCCTGCGCAGCGCATAGTTTTACTTTCTTTCGCCTCGCGAAGCGCGAGGCTAGTGCTCGCGTTCCGGAAACAAGCCGGAACACGAGGCCTGCTCTGCCTGAGAGCTGCGAACCGGGGAGATCCTGCGAGCTCCGCGTCGTGCTTCACGACGCGAAAATCACGATGCTGGGTAGATCACGATGTTGACGGTGGCGGTCTTGCCGCCCTCCACGTCCACACCCGCCTCGCACCCTTCACCGATCACCTGGTTCTGCGCGTTCCGCGCATCGACATAAACCACCACGCCGTCCTTCTTCTTCACGTCGCTGATCATGAGGTTCGCGGGGTCGCTGGGCGGGTAGTCGAGCTCGGCGGTCTTGAGCGTGTCGTAGCGGGCGTCGATGGGGTTGCCGCTGAGCAGGCTCGTGCACGTGACAATGACGTTGCTCTTGTCGCGCGGGCCGATGATGCGGACCGTCAGCTTGCGGGTCGCGGCTTCGATGGAGCTCTGCAGCGTGATGGTCGCGGCGGTGCCCGAGCTGCCCTGGAGCTCGGCGTCGGCGCCACATGCCGTGGCCAAGAGCGCTGCGATGACGGCGATGCGCTTCATTGGAACGTGACCCCCAAGCGCACCGCGCCCGGATCGTCGCCGCCGCCACGCGTCAGCGCGTAAATGAGCACGCCGGTCAGCACGGCGCCGCCACCCACGGCGGTCCAAAACGCCCACGGCGGCAAGCCAGCGATCTTGTCGTCGTCATCGCTGCTGCTCTTGCGCGTCGCGTTCAAGGCGTTGGGCGCGGCCTGCTGCTCGGCGTACGGGTCATAGCTCATCGGGTCGGCCGAGGCCGCCGACACCACCACCGCTTTGGCGGACTGAGGATCGCCGACGTTGATGCTGACGCCGGAGGAGAGCGTCGCCACGAGGTAGTAGCGCGGCGCCGAGGCCTCGCTCTTCGGCTCGTACATGCCGATCCACACCCCGTCCTGCTGACGCAACGTGACTTCGCTGTAGCGCGAGGTGCTGGCGGTCGCGACGTAGGCGTGCAGCCCTTCGAGATTGATGTCGCCCGGCACCCGCACCGTGAGCGGCCAAGGCGCCGAAGCGCCACCCGGTGACACCGGCTCGAGCTGCAAGCTCATGACCTGCGCGATCTCGCGCTTGGCCGAGCTGAACAGCGCCTGGATCTTCGGCGACACGTCGGCGCCCAGATCGGTGTCGGGATTGGCGAGGATGAGCCGGTCGAAGGCGGCCCGCGCTTCGGCATCGCGGCCGAGGGCGAGCAAGGCGCCGGCGCGCACCCTCTCGCACGCGACGAGCTCGCTTTCGCGGATGCTCCCGCCCTGGCACGACCGGCCCAGGGCCTTCAACGCATCCTCATAGCGCGCCTGATTGTAGAGCTGCTCGGCACGCTGAACCGGAGAGACGGCGCCCAACAGGGCAATGGCAACCAACGACAGCATGTAGGCAAAGCTTTCCAGCTCGTCACGAAACAAGTCAAGCAAACCCGAAACCTCGTGACCATGCCATCACCACAGCCGCCTTGCCTGCCTCCCGCCAGTCGAGGAAGGATGGTGCCCGCCGTGACCGACCAGCCACTCGACGACCTCGACGCCGAAGCCCTCATCGAGCTCTATTTCGAGCTCGACGACGAGGACGAGCGCGAAGTCGTCCTGGCCAAGCTCGAGGGCATCGAGCTGCCCATGGTCACCGAGTTCTGGCGCGCCGCCGCCCACGAGGACGACGACGAGCTGGTGCAGGTCCGGGCCATGGCCTGGCTCGCCAAGCGCGGCGACGCCGAGGCGCTCGCCGGCCTCATGGCGACCATCGAGGACCCCGATGACCTCATCGTCTTCGAGGAGGCGCTCGCCGCCGTGGCCGCCATCGAGGGCGCGGCCTTCTTCCCACGGCTCGAGCAGATGTGGCGCGACGAGGCCCGCGACGCCGACGAGCGCCGGACCGCGATGACGGTCATGGAGACCATCGACGCGCCCAGGACCCTCACGCTCTTCGACGACTTCGTGAGCGGCCTCGGCGACGCGGCCGCCTTCCCCGACGATCAGGTCGAGGTGATTCTCCTCGCCTACCTGCGCGCCGAGCACACCGCCGCGCTCCCGCTCCTCGAGGCGATGCTCACCCGCCTCGAAGAGAGCTCGCGGGGCATGGACGAGGACGAGCGCGATGAGCTCCTCGGCATGGTGCGCGAGGGCATCGACCTACTGCGAGCCCCAGCGGAGCTTCGCCCGTAAGATCTGGAAGTAGCTGCTCCCCGGCAGCGACAGGATGCGCGTGGGCACCGGCGCCACCGTGACGCTCATGACGTCGCCCGTGCCGAATGGGCAGCTCGACTGGCCGTCGAAGGTCGCGACCGCGTCGCCCTGCCCCACCAGGCGCACCTCGAGCTCGCCGGCCGGGTCGAGCACCAAGGGGCGCTGTGTCAGCGAATGCGGACAAATGGGCGTGACCGCTACAGCGTTCAGGCCGGGCCAGATGATCGAGCCTCCCGCCGCCATCGAGTACGCCGTCGAGCCCGTGGGGGTCGAGATGATGAGACCATCACCGCGCATCGAGGTGACGAGCTCGCCACCCGCGAGGATGCGGTACTCGGCGAGGCGCGCCATGCGTCCCGGGGTGAGCGTCGCGTCGTTCAAGACGCGCTTCTCCATGACCAAATCGCCCATCATCGTGGTGACGCGGACGTCGAGGCGCATGCGGTCGAGCGGCAAGAGCCGGCTCTCGAGGGCGAGCGGCACGGCGCGCTCGATTTCGTCCATGGCGATGTCGGTCAAGAAGCCGACGTGCCCCAGGTTGACGCCGATCATCGGCACCACGCGATCGCGCAGGAGTGACGCGGCGTGAATGAGGGTGCCGTCACCACCCAGGACGATGACCAGGTCTGCGACCTTGGCGAACTCGCTGCCGGGGACGATGCGCACGCCCTCCGGCAAGTCGCCCTGCGCTACGGCGCCGTTGTTCTCGACGAGGATCGGGGTGTTCTGCGCGATGGCATGAATGCGCTTCAGCGCGCCGAGGGCTTCCTTGGCATTCTTCTTGAGGACGACCCCGAGACGCATGCGCACTCCCCTAACACGAGCGAAGTCTGCTTTGCACTCTCGCCGCGCGTTGGTTAGACATTCTCCGTGCCATCCGAGCCCAAGCTATCTGGTGATTTGCGCGCCCATCCCTTCGCGAAGCTCGTCGGTCAGCTCGCTCGCGCCAAGGCCACCGGCGTCGTCGAGGTGCACGACCCCATCGGCGTGAGCCGAGCCTTCTTCGTGCAGGGCGCTCCGCAGGGCGCGCGGCTGTCGCGCTTGAAGCACCCCATCGGCCGCATCCTCGTCGAGGAGAACGTGCTCTCCGAGGAGAAGCTCAACGAAGCCCTGGCCATCCACAACCGCACCGACAAGCTGCTGGGCCAGATCCTGCTCGAGATGAAGCTGCTCACCGAGGAGCAGCTCTCGGCGGTGATGGCGCGCCAGTCGCAGCTCAATTTCCTGTCGCTGTTCGCGGCGCGCGAAGGCCGCTTCGAGTTCCTGAGCGGGCTCGTGCACCTCACGGACTTCGCGCCGGCGCCGATGCAGCCGCTCTCGACCATCTACCTGGGTGTCCGCGATTACGCACGCATCGAGGTGACGAGCGACACCATCGCCGACCTCGCCTTCAGCGCCCTGCTCGCCAAGCCCGACCTCGAAGCCGAAGCGCAGCAGCTCCAGCCCGCCGAGCAGATGGTGGCGAGCTTGCTCAAACAGGCGCGCCAGACGGGTGAGCTCGCCCGCTCGGTGCCGCTGCCACCCAAGGCGCTGCGCGCGTTCGTCTATGCCTTGGCGCAGCTCGAGCTCGTCGAGGCGGTGCCCGCGGCGCAGGTGGCACGCGCATGAGCGCCCAGCCTCCCCGCGACGGCACGCCAGCGCCGACGCTGCAAGACCCGCCCGCCGAGGAGCCGTACACGCTGGGCAGCAGTCCCGCCGACGATCTCCCCGAGCGCCCCGACCGCGTCGTGATCGAACGGCGTGGCGGCGTGCTGCCGTGGATGCTGCTCGCCGTCGTCGTCGGCGCCGTGATCGCTGGCGTCCTCTATATCGGACTGCCGATGCAGGCGCGCATGCGCGACGTCGAGGCGGAGCACGCCAAGACGCTGGGCGAGCTCGCCACGATGCGCAACATCGTCGAGATCCTGAAGAGCGACCGCGACAACAGCGAGGCCGAGCGCGCCCGCTTGTCCACGGTGCTCGATCAAAAGTCCGCCGAGCTCGACGCCGTGAGCAAGGCGCAGGAAGAGCTCTCGAAGAAGCTGCAGGCGGAGATCACCAAGGGTGAGGTCCTGGTCTCCGCCATCAACGGCCAGCTCACCGTCGACGTGAGCGACAAGATCTTGTTCAACTCCGGCGAGGCCCTGCTCAACGACCGCGGCAAGGAAGTGCTGAAGAGCGTCGGCGAGACCCTCATCAAGCTCGACGACAAGGTGCTCCAGGTCGGCGGCCACACCGACTCGCTCCCCATCACCGGCAAGCTCACCGAGACCTTCGCGACCAACTGGGAGCTCTCGGCGGCGCGCGCCACCAACGTCGTGCGCTTCCTGCAAGACGAGGTGAAGGTCCCCGGCGAGCGCCTGATCGCCGCGGGCTTCTCGCAGTACCGCCCCGCCGCGAGCAACGGCTCACCCGCCGGCCGTCACAAGAACCGCCGCATCGAGATCGCGCTCATCCCCATCCAGGGCAAGCGCAAGTAACCGCCATCGCGGACATCAGCCCGGGCCGCGTCCTGGGCAGAGCCCGGTATGGCTCGCACCCGCCCAAGCCGAGCACCGCGCCACGGCGCTGGGAAGCATTGCGGCGGCGACGCCCAAGACGCCCCCTATCGTGACGCCGAGCACCGTGCCCGAGACGAGCATCCCTGCCGCGGGTCCGCCCACCACCAGGGTAGGAAACAGGCTGTCGGGCATGTTACCGAGCCGGCTGGCGGCGCGTTGCAGAGCCGCGCTAATCCATGTCGAACGCTCGATGCCCGCGTCGGCCTCGGCGCGGTTGTGACTTGGTGTGGCGACGGTCAGCGCACGCTCAGAGGGCGCTTCGGCGATGACGAGGCTCGGCGGACGCTTGGCGACTTCGGTCGTGGTCAGGCTCATGGGCACACATCCTCCAGTTGCGATACCCGGTTATCGTCAGCCCAAGGCTCGACCTGCAGGCGTCTGCGCCACCACGGCGCACATTACATCAAGACTCGTCGGCAGGCGGCTCGGCCTCGGCGGCGGCGCTCCCGACCCGCGCCGCCTTGGCCCACTCCTCGCTTTCGCTGCCGGGGCTCCAGGCTTCGACGCGGTTGCCGCCCTTGCCGCGGGCCTTGTCGAGGCTCGCCTCGGCGGCGTTGAGCAGCTCGTCGACGGTCTCGAGGGCGCCCGTCGGATAAGTCGCGACGCCGACCGAGACCGACAGCTCGCTCTTCGCGCTGCCAGGGAAAGTGTAGCTCGCGGCCGCCGCCCGCAAGCGCTCGCCGGCGGCCCTGCCCTGCGTGGCGTCGGTGTGTGGCAGGAGGACGCCGAACTTGTGCGTGCCGACGCGCGCCAAGATGTCGGCGGTGCGCAGGTTGCGCGTGAGGATGGTCGCGAGATCGCTGATGATGGCGTCGCCGGCGATCTGATTCACGCGCTGTCCGACTTCGCGGACATCATCGAGCTCGCAGATGCAGACCGACATGGCGAGCTTGTGGCGGCGCGCCCGCGACAGCTCGCGGCGCGTGAGGTCGAGCAGGTGGCGGCGGTTCGCGAGCCCGGTGAGCTCGTCGTGGGTGCCCAAGCGCTTGTGCCGCTCGTCGGCGCGCTTGAGCTCTTCGTGCAACGCCTTCAAGCGCAGCTGCACCTTGATGCGGCCGAGCAGCTCCTCCGCATCGAAGGGACGCGTGAGGTAGTCGTTGGCGCCCGCCTCGAAGCTGAGGTTGCGCGTGTCTTCCTCGGCCTGGGAGGTCACGAGGATGACCGGCAAGCTGTCCCAATCACGATGCGCCCGGATACCGCGCAGCAGCTGGATGCCGTCGAGCTTGGGCATGACGATGTCGCTCACCACGATGGCGACCTGGCCCGACAAGGCGAGCGGCAGAGCTTCCGCGCCGTCCGCGGCCTCGAGCACCTTCAGAGACAGCGACGATTGCTCGAGCATGCGGCGCGTCGCGGTGCGCAGCGCCTCGCTGTCGTCCACCACGAGAACGGTGCTCACGAGGTGGCTCGCTCCGGTCGATACAAGTAGTTCATGTGCTGGTGGAGACAGATGCGGTTTCGGCCCTCGCGCTTGGCCTGATAGAGCGCCTGGTCCGCGAAAGCGACGAGCTGCTCCACGGTGGCGATGTTCTTGTTGGGATAGAACGAGATGCCGATGGAGACGGTGATCGGATGCTGCACGTTGTTGTCGTTGAACTCGTGCCGGCCGACGGTGCGCCAGATGCGCTCGGCCACCGCGAGCGACCCCGAGAAGTGCGTCTGCGGCAGGATGACCAGGAACTCTTCACCGCCATAGCGGGCAAGGAGATCGATCTCGCGCACACAGCGCGTCAGCACCTGCGCGAGCTCGCCCAAGACATAGTCACCGAAGAGATGGCCGAAGCGGTCGTTCACCTTCTTGAAGTGATCGACGTCGATCATCAGGAGCGAGAGCGGGTCGTTGTAGCGCTGCGCCCGCATGAACTCGTCCTTCAGCCGCTGCTGCATGGCGCGGTGGTTGAAGAGCCCAGTGAGGTCGTCGGTCATCGACAGGGCCTCGAGCTCGCGGCGCTTGGTGTTGATCTTGTCTTGCAGCGCCTTGATGCGGAGCATCGACGCGACGCGGGCGCGTAGCTCGAGCGGGTTGTAGGGCTTGGCGAGATAGTCGTCGGCGCCGAGCTTCAAGCCCGTCACCTTGCTGTCGACGTCGCCCTTCACGGTCACGAGGATGATCGGGATGAACGCGTCAGCCGACAACGACTTCACGATGCGGCAGACCTCGAGGCCGTTCATCTTCGGCATCATCACGTCGAGGATGAGGAGATCGGGCGCCGACTCGCGGACGCGCTCGATCGCCTGCACGCCGTCGGTCGCGGTCTCGAGGGCGTACCCCAACCCGTCCAGCGTCTCCGCCACCAAGCGGAGGTTGTTGGGATCATCGTCGACCACGAGGATGCGCGGCTTCTGTGCCTGTTCGGCCATCTTCTGGCCCTCGCCCGTGCGCCCGCCTAGTCGCGACATCGTTGCCTCTAGGTTACCACAGAAAACCTTCTACGCTGTCGGACCTTGGTGATAAGTGGGAGGCGCGATGTTCACGACCCGCCAAGCCGCCAAGTTAGTGAAGCTCTCGGAGCAACGTGTCCGCACCGTTGCCCGCGTTGCCCTGCCTGCTGGCGAAGAGTCGGTGTCGCAAAACCCCGATCAGCCCACATTCGACTTCCAGGATCTCGCCGTCCTGCGCACCGCCGCGCGCCTCATCTCCGAGGGTCTGTCCGCCTCGAAGGTCGAGCGTGCCTTGGCGGCCCTGCGCAAAACCCTCGGCGGCGAGTCGCTCTCGTCCCTGCAGCTGAGGGTCGATGCCGGCGAGCTGCTCGCTAGCGACGGCCTGCAAACCTGGGAGCCCATCAGCGGCCAGTCGCGCTTTGCCTTCGGTGAGGTCCGCAACGCGGTGGTCAAGGAGACGCGTAACGTCGCCAAGCTCGCCGACACCCTGGGCGCGATCTTCGACGGCCCGAGCGACATGAGCGCGGCCGACCACTGGTTCGACGTCGCCATGACCCTGGAAGACGCCGACGCCTCGGGCGCCTACGATGCGTACCTGCGCGCCCTCACCTGCAACCCCGAGCACGTCGAGGCCACCATCAACATCGGCCGCATGTGCTCCGACGGCGGCGATCTCAAGCGCGCCGCGGCTTACTTCCGCAACGCCGTGCGCATCGACCCCACGCACCCGGTCGCGCACTTCAACCTCGCCGTCACCCTGCATGATCTCGGTGACTGGTCCGGCGCGGAGGCGGCGTATCGCGCTGCCTTGGCGCACGATCAGCGCTTCGCCGACGCGCACTTCAACCTGGCGGCGCTGCTCGAGCAACGCGGCCAGCGTGACGAGGCCTTGAAGCACCTCAAGGCCTACGACGACGCCCGCCGCGACTCGTAATTACTGCTGTCCGTTACGGCGCATCTCGCTCACCGAGAACTGGCCGTCGCCCCAGAAGCCGATCACGTAGATATCGCCGGTCTGTTTGTTCTCACGCAGCCAGTACTCGACCGGCATGGAGGCGCCTGGCGCGGTCGCGTTGACGTAAAGGTGATCGCCGCGGTCGACGGCGGCGTGACGGCGCTGCGACCACTCGCGCGCCTGCTCGGGCGTCGCGTTGCTGTAGGGGTTCGTGCGCGCGAAGAACGACCAGCGGCCGTTGAAGGTCATCTGACCATTGGCGTCGCGATCGAGGATGACGCCGCCGTGGTGCGCGTGCTCCGGATTGTACATGCGGTTCATCCAGAACGTGTTGCCGGACATGACCTGCGGGAGGTTCTGGGTGTCGACCGCGCCCGCCGCGTTGAAGGCGTCGAAGATGCGCGCCATCTCGGGGCTGCAGCGGCCGGGGGTCTGGCAAAGGTTGCGTGGGAAGCGGACCTCGCGGCCGGGGATCGCGCCTTGGCGCGGCGGCACGAGCGCGAGCAGCGGATTGGCCGGCGCGAGCATGCTGACGCGTGGGGTCTCGGTGCCATCGACGCGCGCTGGCGGGGTGAGGGTGGCGGCTGCCGAGCCTTCCGCCGAAGGGGTGGTGGTTTGATTGCGAACGACGCCTGAGGTGACCGCGGTGATTGCCATGGCCGTGATTGTCGTGAGCCGTGGCGCGAGGTTGCCGTCGAGGAGGTGGTTTCGACACCTAGGTGACGCCCGTCGTGAGTGCCACTCGCGCACTCTGGCCAGCACAACTCCTCACTTGGCCGACCGACAACGAATTCGCGTCTGCAAAATGGGCCGTGTCGCGCCCAACGGATGCCAGGAGTTGTCCTTGAGCTCGATCTCCCCTGTCGATCGCCGTATCAGCAGCACCGCCGTCGAGGTCTTGAAGGGCGCCGTCGGTGAGAACATCACCCGCATCGCCGAGCAGGTCGCCGACAAGGTTCCAGGCATCAGCGTCGCCCAAGCGGTCGCGATCATCGACCGCGACTGGGCGCAAATCACCGCTGAAGCGGGCAAAGGTGCCTTCTCGTTCGTCGCTGGCAGCGCCAGCGACACCCGCGGCAAGAACCTCGCAGGCACCGTGGCCGGTCAGCAGCTCCCGCACCCCAAGCGCGCCGAGGAAGTGCTCGCGTCACGTCACATCAAGGCCGCGGGCAGCATCGCCGCGCGCCAGCACACGAAAGGCGACGACACCTTCGTGGTCCACGGTCCGCAGTACTGGGAGGTCATGAGCCACACCAAGCCCTTCGAGGGCAGCCGCTGGGGCCGCATCTTCGATCACGCCCTCACCTTCCTGGGCCTGGACGGCGCGCGCCAGCACCTGGGCTACAACCTCACCCGCCTGCACATCGATCGCGTCTGGTCGATGGGCGAGAAGACCAAGGCGCTGCGCGGCATCTCGGGCACCGAGATCGAAGCGCTCACCAAGCCCGGCCCGAACGGCGAGCCCGCGCCCATGCAACCCGGCGACTTGCTGCTCTGCGGCGGTGGCGGCGATGGCGGACTCACGCACTCGATTCTCTACGCGGGCCCGGCGCCCGCGGGTCATCCGGACGCGGGCGCGCCGATGATCGTGCACGCCATGGCGACCTTGAAGGAAGGCGCCGACCGCGCCGAGTGGATCAAGGACAAGATCAAGATGGTCCGCCATAACCTACGCAGCGACATCGGCCTCGAGGAGGAGCGCTTCGACCGCAAGACCGGCGTCCTCTACGAGCGCTTGGGCGACTTCTTCAACCGCTACCACCGTGACAGCATCGCGGTGGTGCGCGACGCGACCCTCTCGCCCGCGCAGATCGCCAAAGGCATCGCGCACGCCATGACCTTCACCGGCTACGACGCGGCGACCGGCAAGATCGACACGTCGAAGCGCGTGCCCTACGACTACAAGCTCGCGCCCGACGACTTGTCGACGCTCCCGCAAGACGGCGACGCGCACGGCACCCGCGAGTACCTCGCCAAGTACTGCACCGAGATCTGCCTCGCGTTCTTGTATGCGGCGCATGACGGCAAGCGCGCCGAGCTGCCGTACGTCGGCACCGCGCACTACAGCGAAGGCTCGCCGTGGGGCACCATGGGCGTGCACGAGACGTTCATCTCGGAGCCGGAAGATCTCGCCGCCTCACCTGACCTGGCTCGCGTGCTCGTCGCCGGCGGCGGCGCCCACGCGCTCGAGGAGATCGAGCGCCTGCGCCTGTGCGCCCCCATCGCGAAATTACCGCGTGACAAGCGCCCAATTCCGGAGCCGATCTCGGCGGATGTCTAAAGGATCTTCGGCCTCGTCAAATCGAGTTGACTTGCCCAAGGTCATTCTGTAGACACCGCCACCTCGTTGCAGCCCCGGTTGCAACGCGAATGGTTCGGGGCGGTAGTTAAGTTGGTTATAACGCCGGCCTGTCACGCCGGAGGCCGCGGGTTCAAGTCCCGTCCGCCCCGCCATCCTCTCCTCGAGGATTTGGCATCCTGAACCAAGCATGTGACACGCAACGCCGGCGACACGGGCGGGCGCTACGGCTGCGTGAGGGTCTCCGCGTCGTGCGGTGCCGGCACCAGGATGATGAACGTGCCGCGGTGCTTGGAGAGGCCGGCGATCGTGGCGGCTGCGTCGCCGACGCCCCAGTAGATGTCCGCTCGAGCGGAGCCGATGATGGCCGAGCCCGTGTCCATGGCGATGACCGTGTGGTTGAACGGGGTCAGGGTGGCCGCGTCGGTCATCGGCAAATCGACGCTGATGAAGAACGGTGTGCCGTAGGCGTGTAGCTTCTGGTCGACGGCGACCGAGCGCTCGGGGGTGAGGGGCACGCCTTGCGCGCCCAGGCCGTCGTCGAGCTCGGGCACCTCGGTGGCGCTGAAGAACACGAACGACTTGTTCTGGCGGCGCACCTCGACTGCTTCGGCGGGGTTCGCGGCCATCCAGGCACGGATGCGCTGCATGCTCATCTCTTCCTTGGGGACGAGACCACGGTCGATGAGCACGCGCCCCACCGACGTGTACGGCTGCTCGGTCTTGCCGGCGAACTCGAGCTTCATGAGGACGCCGTCAGGCAAGCGGATGCGCGCCGAGCCTTGCACCTGGGCGAAGAAGGCGTCGATCGGGTCGACCCAGAAGAGCTCGAGGTTCTGCCCCTCGAGCGCGCCCCGCTCGATCTCCTCGCGCGTCAGCTTCATCGCCTCGGGGGTCGTGGGGCGCGCGTACATCGGCGCCGTGAGCTCCGGAGTGGGCACGCGCGAGCCGCGGAAGACCGGCACGTAGTAACCGGTGACCAACCCGCCCTCCTTGGCGGAGACCTGGAGGCGCATCGGCTTGAAGTTCTCCTCGAAGAACCAGCGGGCGAGCTCGGCGTCGAGAGGGCCACGGGCGGTGGCCAAGCGGCACACCGCCTTCAGGTCCTCGTGGGAGACGCTCTGCTCGGGTTTGGCCTGCGCCCGCTCGACGGCGCCGCAGCTCGCCAAAAAGGTCGCGAAAGCGGCGGCGTGATCGTCTTGGGTCCAGCCGCGCAGGTCGCTCCATTGCACCGGGACCCGGCGCACGGACGGGGTGCAGGCGACCTCGCAACAGGCGAGAAACACGGCGGGCAAGACCACGCGGCGCAGGATCATGGGCGCGCTTCTTAGCGCTTTGCCAGGCCGCGCACTACGCCCATGCCGCCCCGTCGGCGCTCTCGGGAGCAACTCTCGGCGAATCGGCCAGATAACCTGGAAAGCGATTCGAGGGCCTCCATGGGATCTGAGCTAGCCACCCGACCGGTCGAACCAGCCACGCAGGTGAACCCCGCGCTCACGGCGCCTCCAACGCTTCCGGTCCGCCGCCCCGCTTCGCGCGTCCCGGTCATGCCTCCGCCGCAGCCTCTGGGCGTCCGCGAGCTGCTCGGGTTCTCTGGGGACCAACCCACCGGCTTCTCGGCGATCCTCCGCCCAGCGGCGGTACCAGCGCCGGTCGCTCCAGCCTACAATCCCAACCCCGCGAACCTCCGCGCCGCCTTCGACGCGATCCCCGGCGGCGGTCCTGCCCGCACCCGCCAGCTCTCTGGAAACACCGAGTCCTGGGCTTCGACCTGGGACATGCTCTCGC
>JBDHVB010000086.1:0-21379 GCA_039809465.1 Myxococcota bacterium | reverse complement strand
CCAAGGAGAGCAGCCTCTCGGTGAGCACCGATGGCAACAATCTCTTCTGGGTGCTCGCGCCACGCGGCGGTGTCGTCGTGCAGCTCTCCGTGGTCGCGAGTCAGCAAGTCAACCCCGACGCGAGTGAGCCGCTGGTGCGCATCTCGGATCTCGACGAGGTGCTCGTCATCGCCGAGGTGCCGGAGATCGACGCGGTCGACGCCAAGGTCGGCCAGAAGGTCACCGTGGTGGCGCGTGACGGTAACGCGAGCCGCGAGGGGGTCGTCGACTACATCTCGCAGGTCGTCGATCCGCTGCGGCAGACGGTCGAGACGCGCATCCGCCTCGACAACCGTGACCGCCTCATGCGCCCCAACGCCTTCGTCGAAGCCACCCTCGAGCCCGACGCGAGCACGCAGCGTGTCCAGGTACCAGAAGACGCGGTCGTCCTCTCCAGCGAGCGCAGCGTGGTGTTCGTCGAGCAAAGCACCGGCCGCCTCCAGCGCGTGGTCGTGCAGCCGGGCCGCCGCCGTGACCATCAAGTCGAGATCCGCTCCGGCCTTGCGCCCGGCACCAAGTACGTCGCCAAGGGCGCCTTGCTCCTCTTGAACCAGGTCGAGCTAGCGGACTGATCGGAGCTTTCCATGTTCGAGTCACTTGCTAGCTTCGCGCTCAAGAACCGGGGCGCGGTCATCTTCTTCACCGCCATCATCGCCATCTGGGGCTACATGTCGTTGAAGTCGCTGACGGTCGAGGCCTTCCCCGATCCCACCGACACGCAGGTCAACGTCATCACGCTCTTCGACGGCCAGCCCGCCGAGGAGGTCGAGCGTCAGATCGGCCTGCCGCTCGAGCGCGCCTTGAACGGCACGCCGGGCCTCTACCGCCTGCGCAACATCTCGATGTTCGGCCTGTCGTACGTCACGCTCACCTTCAACGACGGTGTCGATGGCCTGTTCGCGCGCCAGCAGACCTTGGAGCGCCTGCGTGAAGCGGAGCTCCCCGAAGGCGTGCAGCCCGAGCTCGGCCCGTTCGCGACGCCGATCGGCGAGGTCTACCGCTACACCATCAAGGGCGCTCACGGCGACCCGATGAAGCTGCGCACCCTCCAGGACTGGGTGGTGCGGCCGCTGCTCATGCGCGTCGATGGCGTCGCCGACGTCGTCAGCTATGGCGGACTCGTGCGCCAAGTCCACGTCGAGCCGCACCCCGCCGAGCTCGCGGCGCTGGGCTTGACCTTGGCCGACGTCAAGGACGCCATCGAGGCGGGCTCGAAGAACGCCAGCGGCGGCGTGCTCGAGCGTGGCTCCGAGCAGCTGCTCATCCGCAGCCAGGGCCTGTTCACCAAGCTCGACGACGTCAAGCTGGTGCGCGTCGCCACGCACGACGGCACCCCCATCTATCTGCAAGACGTCGCCGAGGTGAGCGACGGCTGGGCGCCGCGCCAGGGCGTCGTGTCACGTGGCGCCGACGGCGACGTCGTCGAGGGCATCGTGCTCATGCGCCGCGGCCAGAACCCATCGAAGGTGCTCGAAGCGCTCAACAAGCAGATCGGCGTCATCGATCAGCGCCTCGCTCCCGACAAGGCGACCATCACGCCGTTCTACGACCGCACCGAGCTGGTCTCGACCACGCTGCGCACCGTCGGTCACAACTTGCTCGAGGGCGCGCTGCTCGTCACCCTCGTGTTGTTCGCCTTCCTCCTCGATCTGCGCGCCGCGCTCATCGTCGGCACGCTCATCCCGCTGTCGCTCGCCGTGGCCTTCATCTACCTGAGCCAGCGCGGCATGTCCGCGAACCTCCTGTCGATGGGCGCGGTCGACTTCGGCGTCATCGTCGACGGTGGCGTCGTGCTCATCGAGAGCATCCTCACGCGCCTCCAAGTGGAGAGGCCCGAGGATGACGGCGCCGACATCAGCGAGCGGATCCGCCGCGCCTGCGTGCAGGTCGTACGCCCCACGGTCTTCGCGTTGCTCATCATCATCGCCGCGTATCTGCCGATCTTCATGCTCGAGAAGGTCGAGGGCCGCATCTTCTCGCCGATGGCCAACACGGTCGTCGCCGCGCTCGTCGGGGCGCTCTTCTTTAGCATCACGCTGGTGCCGGTGCTCGCGTCGCTCGTCTACCGCAAGGCGCCGAAGCACCGTCACTCGCCGCTCTTGGTGTGGGCCGAGCGGGCTTACGAGCCGGTGCTCCGCTTCGCGCTCCGCCGTAGCGTCCTGGTCATGGGCCTCGCGATCGCCGCGCTCACCGCGACCGTGGTGGCGGTGCCCAGGCTCGGCAGCGAGTTCTTGCCCGAGCTCAACGAAGGCTCGCTCTACATGACCTTCACCCTGCCCTCGAACATCTCGTTGTCGGAGGCGCGCAAGATGGTGCCGCGCATCACGCAGCTCATCAGCGCCGACGAGGTCGTCGCGGAGGTGCAGTCGCAGCTCGGCCGCCCCGAGGACGGCACCGACGCGAAGCTCGCCAACAACCTCGAGTTCTTCGTGAAGCTGAAGAACCCGGAGGATTGGCCCAAGGGCGTGCGCGAGCTCGGCGACATCATCGCGCGCCTGCAAGCGCGCATCGAGGAGGTGCCCGGCGTCGAGGTGAACTTCTCGCAACCCATCCGCGATAACGTCAACGAGAACATCAGCGGCCAGATCGGTCAGATCGCGGTGAAGCTCTACGGCGACGACCTCAAGGTCCTGCAAGCGCAAGCCGAGAAGGTGAAGAACGTCATCGCGGACGTCAAAGGCGTCGCGGATCTCGGCATCGTGAAGAGCGGTAAGGTCCCGCAGATCCTGGTGCAGATCGACCGCCGCGCCCTCGGCCGCTACGGCATGCACGTCGGTGAGTTTCAGCAGGTGTTCCAGACAGGTGTAGGTGGCTTGCCGGTCGCCGAGTACTGGGAGGGCGAGCGCCGCTTCGACGTGATCATGCGCCTGCCGCTGTCGGCGCGCGACGACGTCGACAAGATCCGCAACCTGCGCATCCCGGTCGAAGGCGGCGTCACCGTGCCGCTGCAGGCGCTGGCCCACGTGGACACCGGCCTGGGCCGCGCCTCGATCAACCGCGAAAACGGACGGCGCTACATCGGCATCCGCATGAACGTCCGGGGCCGCGACATGGGTGGCTTCGTCTCCGAAGCGCGCGCCAAGGTCGCCGCCGAGGCGCCGATGCCTGCGGGCACCAGCATCGAGTGGGGCGGTGAGTTCGAAAACAAGGAGCGCGCCATGAACCGCCTGCTCACGGTCGTGCCGGTCGCCCTGCTGCTCACGCTGCTCTTGCTCTTCAAGGCGTTCGACTCGTTCGGCCGCGCCATCGTCACCCTCTTGAACGTCCCCTTCGCGCTCATGGGCGGCGTGCTCGGCCTCATGCTCTTTCACATGCCGCTCTCGGTCGCGGCGGCGGTCGGCTTCATCGCGCTCATCGGTCAGGCGGCGCTCAACGGCGTGCTCATCACGTCGGCGGTCGCCGAGCGGCGCGCCGCGGGTGAGGAGCTCGACCATGCCATCATGGCCGGCGCGCTCGACAAGCTGCGCCCTGTGCTCATGACCGCGGCCTTGGCGGCGTTGGGCCTCGTCCCTGCCGCCATGTCACGCGCCATTGGCTCCGAGACGCAGCGCCCCCTCGCGGTGGTCATCGTCTTCGGCACCATCTCGGCGAGCGTGCTGACGCTCGTGCTACTGCCGGTCATGTACCGCTATTACGACCGCTATGTCGTGGGACATCTGCCGAAGCGCATGGCGGGCCTGCGGCAGTCGGTGGCGCAGGAGCCATCGGAAGCGCATTGACCCCGACCGGCCGTCGGAGCCACCTTGGATTGCCGGAACCGCGCACGGCTGCTACGGATGCGCCCCATGCATCGTTTCGTGTTGACCATCGCGGCTCTCCTCGTCTCCACGCCCGCCTTGGCTGGGCCCCTCGTCGTCACGCAGTTTCAGACGCGTGGCGCGGGCGGCGCGGCCGATGAAGTGGTCGAGGTCTTCAACGCCACGAGCGCCAGCGTGAACATCTTCAACTACGCGATCGTGTTCTCCAACTCGACCGGCAGCTCGACGGTCGTCCATCGCTTCCCCAACATCTCGCTCGCGGCCAACGCCTTCTACCTCGTGGCCAAGAGCGGGTCTTCGGCGGCCGGCATCGCGGACGCGACCTTCAACCAGAACACCGGCACCGACCTTCCGGACAACGGCGGCGTGGTCATCTACAACGCCAATGGTGACGTGCTCGACGCGGTGTGCTCCGCGAGCAACTCGGCGTCGTTCTGCGAAAACCCCGGGCTCACCATTCCCACGACCGACAGCGCCAACAACGTCTTCCTGCGCAAGGGCACCGGCTGCACCCGCCAGGACACCGACGTGAACGCCGACGACTTCACCGGCCCGGCGGCGCCCAACTACAAGACCAACGCGGATAGCTGCGGCGGCGGTGGCGGCTGCACCGAGGGCGATCCGTGCGACGACGCGAACGTCTGCACCTTGAGCACGACCTGCCAGGCGAACGGCAGCTGCGGTGGCGGCACGGCGCGCGTCTGCAACACCCCACCGGCTCCGACCTGCAGCGGCACGACGCGCACGACCTACGCCGCCACCGGCACCTGCGCGAACCCAGGCGGCTGCTCGTACACGCCCAGCACCACCAACTGTCCATTCGGCTGCGCCGGCACCTCTTGCGCCAGTGGCGCCTGCACCGGTGGCAGCTGCGACAATCCGCCGAACACCACTTGCTACGCCGCCACCGGCACTTGCGAAAGCGGTGTCTGCGCCTACGACGTGAACGTCGGCGCGAGCTGCGATGACGGCTTCTCGTGCACCGAGAACGACACGTGCGGCAGCGACGGCCAGTGCCTGGGCACCCTCCGCGCCTGCAACCAGCCACCAGCATCGCTGTGCGAAGGCCCCAACCTGCGCATCTTCACCAACGGCTCGTGCATCGACGGCCTGTGCAACTACGCGGCGACGCTCAACTACTGCCGTGACGGCTGCGACCAAGCCAACAGGCGCTGCATCGGCGGCGTCTTCGGCGACGATGACCGCGATGACGGCCTGGGCCGCGCGCGGAACGACGAAGACGATGGCTGCGCCGCCGCGCCCGCGGAGCTCGCGTCGGTCGCCCTGCTGGCCGCGCTCTTCTGGCGCCGGCGCCGCTAGCGCGGGTTGGCATGACGCGCGCCGGTCACGACATCGTGGCCGCGCCGCGAGCCCTACTGGTCTTGCGGCTCCAGACGGGCGTTGGCGGGTAAGGCGCCGGCGCTCAAGTAAGCGTTGCGCGTGAGCAGGACCTCGCGCGCGAAGGTGCGCTCCTTGAGCACCAGCTCGCGCGCCGCGCGGCCACGCACCAGCGCGTCCTCGCGGTCATCCAAGACGTTGCGCAGCGCCCGGGTGATGAGCTCGGGCGTCACCGTGCTCACCGGGTAGCCGACGCGGTCGGTGACGGTCTCGGCGAGCGCGCCCTCGCGCAGCGCGATGACCGGCTTGCCGCAGGCCATGGCCTCGAGCGCGGCGCGCGAAGCGGCGTCGTTGCCGGGGCGGCCGACGAACGCCAAGTCCGCCGCGGCGTACACATCGACCAGCTCTGGTAGACCGATGTAGCCGGCGAAGTGGACGCGGTGCGCGATCCTCAAAGACCGCGCGAGCTCACGAATGGTGTGCTCGGACTCGCCGCGGCCCACGAACATCGCGTGTACCGGCGCGTCACCCATCTGCGCGAGCGTCCGCACCAGCTCTTCCTGACCACGGCCGGGAGCGATGAGGGCGACGTGCGCGATGAGCAACGCGTCGTCGGGCAAATCGAAGCGGCGGCGGAAGCCCAGGCGCACGTCCTCGGGGCGCGGCGCAAAGACGCTGGCGTCCACGCTCCCGGGTACCACGTGCACGCGCGACGCATCGAGGCGGAAGCGATTCAAGATGTCACGCGAGTGCGCCTGCGAGCGGACGATCCAGGTGTCGGCGCGCGTCAGCAGCATGCGCTGCCCGAAGCGGTTCTCGAGCGAGCGCGCGGCGTGCACCGTCCGCGCCCGCACCACCTTCTTCAAGCTCGCGTCGCGCAGCGCCATCGCCATGATCACGTGATCGTGCGACATGTGCGCGTGCACCACGTCGATGCGGCGCTCGCGCACCACGTTCAGCAAGGTCTTGGCGTCGCGCCACATCGCGAGCGGCGCGGACTTCGCGGACAGCTCCATGGGCACGGTCGCGAAGTCCGCCGCCTCGATGTACGGCTGCGCCTCTTCCTCGAAGCCGTCGAAGTTGCCGCGCTTGGTGTCGTAGCCGATCCAGACGTCGTTCCCCGCGGCGCGCTGCGCCTTCGCGAGCCCGAGCACGTGCGGCATGGGACCGCTGTAGAGCGGATAGCTGACCAGGTGCAAAATGCGCAGGGACGTCACGCGAAGACCTCGTGAGCACCGCGGGCCGGCGCGCACACCCACGTGTCGGCGGCGAGCCCCGTCGCCGCGCGGTAACGCTCGCGCATGGTGTCCATGAAAGCGGACGCGAGAGATTTATCGACGAGCGACACGGTGCAACCTCCGAAGCCTCCGCCGGTCATGCGGCTCCCCAGCGCCCCGGCTTCACGCGCGATGCCGACGAGGATGTCGAGCTCACGGCAGCTCACCTCGAAGTCGTCGCGCAGGCTGTCGTGCGATGCGTTCATCAACGCACCGAAACGCGCGCTATCGCCGCTCTCGAGAGCCACCGCCGCGTCACGCACCCGCTGGTTCTCGCTGGTGACGTGCCGCCAGCGCTTGGGCTCACGGCGCTCGCACTCGGCGCGGCGGTCGTTGTAAGCGCTGCCGGCGAGCGCGTGCTTCACCATGCTGTTGGTCACCACGATGACGGCGTCGGCGGGGAGGGGCAGGTGCTGCATGGCGAGGGTGGCGCAGTCGATCATCACGGCGTGGCCCTCCAGAGCGCAAGCGCTCGCGAGCTGATCCATGATGCCGCAGCGCATGCCCACGAAGTCGTTCTCGGCGCGCTGCGCGAGCTTCGCGAGCCGCACGGGCTCGACCTCGGCGCCGGCGAGCCGCCACAAAGCGAGCGCCACCGCGACCTCGAGCGCGGCCGATGACGAGAGCCCCGCGCCCAGCGGCAGATCGCCGTGGATCGTCATGTCGACACCGGGCACCTGCACGCCGTCCCGCAGCAGCTCGATGGCGACCCCGCGCACGTAATCGGTCCAATCGCCGCGCGGCGAACCCGCGGGCGTGAGCATCACCTCCGCGTCGAAGGCTTCGGAGTAGACGCGCAGCATGCGGTCCTTACGCGGCGCCACCCCCACCGTCACACCGAAGCCGGGCGCCATCGGCATGACGAGCCCGCCGTTGTAGTCGGTGTGCTCGCCGATGAGGTTCACCCGTCCGGGCGCGAAGAACACCCGCGGTTGTCCGCCAAAACGGGCACGGAACGACTCAGTGAGCAGCGCGACCACCCGCAGGTGCTGCGTCCGCGGACGCAGGAGGAGGGTTCTTGGCGCCAATCTTGCCCAGCACCGTCATGACGATGCCGAAGACGAGCATGACGGAGCCCCAGATGACGTTCACGTTCATGCCGAGCGAGCGCTCGTAGATCGCCGGGTCGGAGATGAAGCCGTAGGCCACCAGCAGGACGCCGATGATGACGAACATGAGGCCGATGGGCATGCGAATATCGAGTCCCATGACTTACCCCTATCACCAGAAGACGATGTTGAGCACCACGGTCATGCCGAGCACCGCGATAGCGAACGCTTGGGGGCGCTTGTACCAGGCGACGTGGCCGTACGACGGCTTCTCGGTCATCGAGTAGACGAGGCCGCGCAGCTGCTCCTCCACCGGCGGCTTGGTGACCAAGCTGACGATGATGGTCACGAGGAAGCACGCCGACCACGAGAAGATCGCGGTCCAGAAGCTCTGCGCCATCTCGCTCGGATAGGTGTGAATGCTGCCGAGCCAGCCGCCCTTGAAGCCGACCGCCGCGCCCGCGGGCAACGACAAGCCGTGATGCAACGCCGCCGCCAAGGTCCCCGCGAGGAGCCCAGAGAACGCGCCGTGACCGGTGGCGCGCTTCCAGAACATGCCGAGCAAGAAGGTCGCGAACAGCGGCGCGTTCACGAACGCGAACACCAGCTGCAGCATGTCCATGATGTTGTTGAAGCGCGTGGCGACGAACGCCGCGAACAACGACAAGACGATACCGCCGACGGTGGCGACGCGGCCGACCTTGAGCAGGTGATCGTCGCTTGCGTCCTTCTTGATGTACGACTGGTAGATGTCGTACGTGAACACCGTGTTGAAGGCGGTGACGTTGCCCGCCATACCGGACATGAAGCTCGCGAGCAGCGCGATGAGCCCCAAGCCCAACAAGCCGTTCGGGAAGTAGTGCAAGAGCAGGTTCGGGATCGCGAGATCGTAATCGAGCTCGATGTGGCCGGCCTCGTTCACGACAGGTTGCCCCGTGGCGGCGTTCATCTTCGGCGGGATGATGCCCTTGCCCATCGGCTCTTCGTGACCCGCGGTCTGCTCGTAGACCATGCCGGTCGGCGCCTTCTGATCGGGGAGCGCGACGGCGATGAGGCCGGGCACGATGACCAGGAAGGGGAAGAACATCTTGGGCACCGCGGCGATGAGCGGGGTGCGCTGCGCCGCGTCCATCGAGTCGGCGGCCATGGCGCGCTGCACGACCAAGAAGTCGGTGCACCAGTAACCGAACGACAACACGAAGCCCAAGCCCATGGCGAGCCCGAAGGCCTCGACGCCGAGCGGGTTGGTCGCGGGGCTCCCCATGCCGACCCAGCTGTGACCGAAGCTCTCCGGGAGCTTCTGCATCATGCCTTCCCAGCCGCCCAGGTTCTTCAGGCCCAGGTACACCAAGGGCACGAAGCCCGCGACGATGAGGAAGAACTGCAGGACCTCGTTGTAGATGGCGCTCGTGAGGCCACCCAAGAAGATGTAGCCGAGCACGATGAGCGCCGAGACGAGGATCGAGAAGTGGAAGATGTACTCTTGCGGGATCGACAGCGCCGCGAAGACGCCGTCGAAGATGTGCAGGATCTGGATGAGGCGCGCCATGGCGTACATCGAGATGCCCGACGAGAACACGGTCATGACCGCGAACGAGATGGCGTTGAAGCCACGGGTCTTCTCGTCGAAGCGCAGGCGCAGGTATTCGGGCACCGAGCGGGCGCGTGAGCCGTAGTAGAACGGCATCATGAAGATGCCCACGAAGACCATCGCCGGGATGGCGCCGATCCAATAGAAGTGGCTGATCGAGATGCCGTACTTGGCGCCCGACGCGGCCATGCCGATGACTTCTTGGGCGCCGAGGTTGGCGCTGATGAACGCGAGGCCGGCGATCCAGGCCGGGATGGAGCGCCCCGCCAGGAAGAAGTCCGTGCTCGTCTTCATGTAGCGCTTGAGCGCGAAACCAATGCCCAAGACGAAGACGAAATAGACGAGCATCACGAGCCAATCGATGGCTGCGAGATTCATAGCCGCGCTCCCCGCGTGTCAGTGGTGTGACGGCGGGGTGAATGCCGGTTCGCCGGACTTACTGCAAGCCCTACTTGGCGCTGTCCAGACCGAGGGGATTAGCCCCTCATTGGCTCAGCGGCGCGCTGTCGTCAGCGGCTTCACCAGGATGGCGGGCGAGCGGATCGCCTTGCCATCGACCGTCGTGACGACCACGGGCCAACCTTCGGTGAGCGTCAGGTTCTCGATGCCGTTCTTGTTCACGAGCACGGTGTCCTCGACCTTGGTGCCTTGCACGGTCGGGTTCCAGACGAACGCCTGGCGCGCCGCGACGCGCTGCTGGCCATCGGGGAGCGCGTACCAATCACGCTCCGAGTAGCCGATGGCGCCGCCCTGGTGATGCAGCCGCCACTCATCGGGGAAGCCAGCGTCGGCGTAGACGCGGGTCATGGCGGTGAAGAGCTCGCCGGAGCTGACGCCGGGCTTCAAGCGGCTCTGCAGGGTGGCGGAGACCTTCGCGGCGGCGGTGACCTTGCGGGTCATCTCGGGCGTCGGGTCGCCAAAGTGCACGAGGCGGGTGACCGATACGGTGAGCCCCCAGCGCTTGGCCGAGACGGCGATCATCGCGTCGGTCTCGAGGGTCGCGAAGTCGGTGGGTGGTGTGTGCCGGTAGTGCGCGAGGCGCTCGTCGGTGCCGACCATGAGCACGGTCGGGCGGATCTTGCGGCGCAAGAGCGCGTCGGAGGTGCGCGCTTCGATGCTGCGCTCGCTCACGCCCGGTGAGAGCCCTTCGATGACCTCGACGACCGCTTCGGCGGTGTTCTTCGCGAGCCAGCGGAGCTTGACGATCTCGGTGTCGGTGAGCGGTGAGCGCAGCGCGACGACGTCGGCCGTGTCGAGGCCGGTGATGGCGGTGTCGGAGAGCACGCGCTCGCTGCCGACGATCTTCTTGATGGCGGCGCCGACGTTGGTGTCGGTCCAGGCGAGACCCTTGGCTTCGTAGCCCAGGCCCGAGAGGCCCTCGGCGACGAGGCGCGGCAGCTCACTGACGCTCGCGACCACGAACCTGCGGCCGTCCTTGGTGACGACGAGCGAGGCGGTCCCACGCTCGCTGCCCAAGATGATCTGGTTGTCCGCTATACCGGCCGTGAGCCAGGAGAAGTTGCGGACCTGCGTGAGCACCAAGGCGTCGTAGCTGCGCTCGTTCAAGAAGGCGCGGACGCGCTGCACCTTCTCGTCGATCTCACGCATGAGCGCGTGGCGGTCCAAGGCTTCGGCGCTGATGGCCGGCGGGGCCTTCTGCGGGATGATGACGAGCGGCGGGTCATCGTCGAAGGCACGCGGGCGCTCCTCGTCGTGCCTCTGCTCTTCCATCTTGAGCTGCCCCAGCGCTTGCTGCGCCGTGATACGCGGATTGCAATCCGGGTTCGTGAGCAAGATGGAGAGCAGCAACTTTGACAACATGCGTCGTACCTCTTCTTCACGTATCGGCGCGACCGGGTTCGCGTTGCGCCTCATGTCGCGCTAAAACTGCGGTATGACTCAGCTTCTCTTCTGCTTGGCTGTCTTTGCGGCACCGCCGGCGGCTCCCCAGGGCCTCGGCGCCTCTGGAGGAAACGTCTTCAAAACGGCGGCCTTCGAGACCAAAGTTCTAGAGCAGCTCAACGTTGGCCGCGGGACCGACGCGAAGAAGCCGGTCTTCACGGCGGACAACGCCCTGCGGGACTTCGCCCGCAAGTATGCCCAGATGGCCGCGACCCAGCAGAGCGCCGCCCAGCAGATCGACAATGCCATCAAGGAGCAGAAATTCGCGCCGCGCGGTTACCGCTATCAGTACGCCGCGGGCAACGACCCGGCCGCCATCGCCAAGCAAATCAAGATCGACTTCGACCTGCCCGCTAAAGCAGGCATCGGCGCATACCTGGTGCCGGCGAAGGAGCCCTACTACCAGGTGCTCGTGCTCCTGGTGCTCGACGTGGACCCGATGGAAGGCAAGCCAGGTCTCACGCCGGCGCAGACCGACCCGGTCATGGCGCAGGCCGCCGAGCGCATCAAGACGGGCTGCTACGACCTCGCGTTGAAGCGCAACCCGAACCTCATGGGCGAGCTCGTGCTGCAGATCGTTATCGCGGACAAGGGCGAGGTGAAGGAGGCCAAGGCGCTGCAAGGCCTCGAGACCGAGTTCGACAACTGCGCAGTGGGGACGGTGCGCTCATTGAAGTTCCCCGAGCCGTACAAGGGCAAGGCGGTCACCTTGAATCACCCGATGCGCTTCACGCCGCCGCAGGGCGAGAAGTTCGTCGGCTGGCTGTCGCAAGCGCAGATCGACGCGACCTTCGGCACCGCGGCGCAGGACTTCCGCGCCTGCTACGACGCCGAGCGCAAGACCCAACCCAAGCTCGCGGGCACGGTGACCCTGAGCATCGACGTGAACGCCGGTGGTGGCATCGACGCGGTGAACGTCACGGCGAACGACACCAACTCGACGGGCCTCTCCGGCTGCATCATGAAGCGCGCGTACAACCTGCACTTCCCGCCGCCGCGCTACAACGCGGGGCTCACCGTGGTGTATCCGCTGCGGTTCGTGCCGGAGAAGTAAAGCTACTCGGTCACGGTCACGAGGCGCGGGTCGTCGAAGATGGACTGTGGCGAGATGACGTCCATCTCTATTGGGATCTCACCGCTATAGCGGTCAAAGAGCGCCTTCTGGACCAGCGGATGTGACGCGTCGAAGTCGCCGAGCTTCTGGAGCTTGCCGAGCTGGATGCCGGCCCCACGGTCGTAGACCTTGTAGACGAGCTCGCTGCAGTAGAGCCGCTCGTCGCTCCACTCGAAGCCCAGATCGTAGCTCTTCCCGAGAAAGCCCCTCCCCACCTCGCGCATCTTGGCGATGACCTCGGGGGTGAGCGGGCTCGTGTCGGCCAAGCGCCGGACGGCGACCTTCCCGCCGACCCCGCGCTTTTTCCAGGCCGCGTACGGGGTCAGCTTCACCGGCTGGACCGCCTCGAGGACCATCGGCTTACCGTCCTGGAGCACGTAGATGCCCATGTGGGTGTAGGGGCTCTTCGTGGCGACCGCGATCGCTTGGGACTGCGCCGATCGTGAGGTCTGGAAGACCAGATCACCCTCCCTGAGGGGCTCGGCGGCGGCCATTCCGCCCCAGAAAACCACGAAGATGAAGGTCAACCGTCCCATGGCATTTTGCTCCCTGGATCGCCCAACATAACGTTTCGACTGCAAAATATTATTTGCTTGGCGGTCGGTTACATACGAAAGTTTTCGGCGGAGCATTCATGGACGAGATGCGCGAGCGAATCGTCGCTGCTGCCAAGCGACATCGCAATCGCAGTGCTGAGTTTTTGCGCGAGCTCATTGCCATCCCCTCTCCTAGCCGGGGTGAGGAGGCAATTGCCGCATTAGTTCGGCGAGAAATGCTTCGCTTGGGTTACCCAAGCGCTGAAGTCGACCGTTTTGGTAATGTCGTCGGCAAAATTGGCGATGGCCGCACCAAGATTGTCTTCGACGCGCACTTGGATACGCCCGGCATCGGCGACCGCAGCTCGTGGCGCTTCGATCCGTACACCGGCGACATGAAAGCCGGCAAAGTCTTTGGGCACGGCGCCGCCAACAACAAGGGTGGTCTCGCCGCCATCGTCTTCGCTGGCGCCATCATCCAAGAGCTCGACCTCGCGGCCGACGCGACGGTCTACATCGTCGGGTCCATCCAGGCCGAGGAGTGCGAAGGCCTCGCCTACAAGGCGATCTTCGACGTCGAGAAGACCTATCCGCACTTCGTCGTGTTGAGCATGCCGACGGGGATGCGCATCAACCGCGGTCATCGCGGCCGCGCCGAGATCCAGGTGACCCTGCGCGGTCAGCCGGTGCACGCCTCGAACCCCGACAAGGGCTTCAACGCCATCTACGGGATCACCAAGATCATCGAGGGCGTCAAGGAGCTCAACGCGACGCTCCCGGTCGACAAGCTCCTGGGCAAGGCCACGATCGCGGTCACCCACATCGACTGCGACTACAACGGCCCGAACATGCTGCCGGAGTCGGTGCGCATCACCATCGACCGCCGCCTGACCTCGACCGAGCAGCGCAAGAAGGTCCTGTCGCAGATCAAAGAGCTCACCAAGGGCACGCGCGCCAAGATCGAGATCGTCGGCTACGACCAGCCGTCGTACCGCGGCCTGCGTCTGCCCATGGAGAAGTACTTCCCCACTTGGTACCTCGAGGACGAGCACCCGCTCGTGGTGAGCGCCGGCAACGCCTACAAGAGCGTCTTCAAGAAGACGGCGACGCTGGGCCATTGGACCATGTCGACCGCGGGCGTTTACACCATGGGCATGGCCAAGGTGCCGACCATCGGCTTCGGTCCGTCCGAAGAAAGCTATAGCGGACCGATCAACGATCACGTGCGCATCGACGACCTCGAGAAGTCGATGGCGTTCTACGCGACCATGCCCGGCTATCTGCCGGACACCGAGCCGATCAAGCTGCCCCGCCGCCGCCGCTAGGGCCTCGGGAGTCGGAGCTGGCCGCGGAAGGCCATGGCGTAGACCGCCGTGTACGTCATCCACGTCACGCTGAAGAGCACGTGGATGACGGTCTCGAAGCGCTTCCCGCGCCAATGCGCCGAGCTGTAGACGAACCACTGGAAGATGAGGCGCAAGCTCCAGAAGAGCGTGAGGCCACCGGTGACGTACAGGCCGAGCACCGACGGGGTGATGAGCGTTTGCGGATCATAGACCGCGAGCGCTCCCATGAGCGCCAGCACCACGCAGATGAAGAAGCAGTGTGACCAGAAGATCTGCTGGGTGAGCAGGCTCGCATGTTGGATGTCGGCCTTCCACTGCAAGTGCCGAGCGATGGGGATGTGCGCTATCGCGAGCACGATGTGACTTACGCCCACGACGCGCAGCGCGAGCTCGAGGCCGCTCATGCCCGCTTGAACTCGAGGACGTGGACGAACGGCGTGATGGTCTGCTCCTTGCCAATCGCGAAGCTCCCTTCGGCGGACTCACGCCAAGCGCTGCGCGGCAGAAAGTGGAAGGCGCCGGGGCCGTAGACCGCGAAGTTCGCCGCGTCGCGCAGATGCTCGACGATGATGAGGCGGGCGTTGGGGGCGGTGACGCGGCGTAGCTCGCCGAAGAGCTGCTTGCGCTTCTTGGCGTCGCGGATCTCGTGCAGCGCCAGGAAGCCGAGGACCAGATCGGCCCAGCCATCCTCGATGGGGAGCTGGTCGGTCGTGCCCCTGAGCGTGTCGCGCCGCGTGTTGCGTTCGCGGGCGCGGACGATGCTCGGCTCGGTCGCGTAGCTCGGGTCGAAGATGTCGCAGTTGATGATCTCGGCCGTGGGGAAGAGCGTGGCCAAGGCGTCGGCGCTCGCGTCGTAACCCGCGTGCACGTTGAGGATGCGCTTGGGTGGCACCGGGACGTGCATGAGCAGCCAGTCCCAGCGGTAGAGGTTCGAGCGGTCGTAGATCCAGTGCGTGATGATGACGACGCTGAAGATGCCCGCGAAGATGAGCATCGCGGTGCCGAGCAGCAGGGCGCGCACCTTGAAGTCGACGAAGCGCGACGCGAACACCAGCGCGAACGCGGCGGCGCCAGAGATCGCGAAGCTCGGCCAGTTGAAGAGGAAGACGCTCGTCAGTCCGTCATAGCGTCCGCGGCCGGCGTGCTGGCGTGGCGGTGGCTTCACGCCGCGCCGACCTTCTCGAGGACGCCGCGGCTCCAATGATACGGCACGTCCTCGACCATGAAGGCGCTGGCGAGCGTGGGTCGCGGCAAGCCCTGCCGCGTGAAGAAGGTGCTGTGCTCGACGCGTGCCCCGACCATCTTGGGTCTCCAGCCGCGCCGCCGGCCTTCGATGCGCACGATCGAGCCGGTCTCGGGCTCGTAAGAGAATGTGTACGGCATGGGCCCGGCGAAACGTCTGGCCGTGCGCGCGTCGGTGAAGGGTGAGCCGGGGGGCAGGACGTCGTCGGGCGCCTGGGTGTCTACGATGACGTCGAGGTCGGCGCCTTTGGCGGGCGTGCTGGCCCGGACGTGCAGCGTGCCCGCGTCGCGCCGCACCGCGATGGCGGCGCGCTCGTAGCGGTAGTGCGTGAAGAGGTTACCGAGCATGACCATGGCGGCGCGGTCGGTGTCGGAGCGCAAGACCTGGAGGCCGCGCAGGGTCTTCCCATCGTGTGTTTTATAGCGGACGAAGATGCGGTAGCCCGTGAGCATGAAGCTGCCTGAGAGCCACTCGGGCAGGAAAGCGGGGCGCATCCGCCGAGTCTGCACCATGGCGATGCAGACGAAGCCGTAGCCGTTCCAAGCGTCGAGCGTGAGGCCCGGATAAAGGCGTGGCTCGAGCGCCTGAATGGGGAGCGCGAAGGTGAGCGCCAGCGTGAAGTCGAAGTGCGCCCGCGTGGCGACCGGATGACGCTTCAGCAAGTGGAGCATGGACCTGCTGAGTCTAGCTCAGTTGCATCTGCTTCGGGCGATAATCCCCGCGGCGGGCCCACCAGAAAAACGCGCCGGATAACGTCAAAACCTCGGCGGCCCAGAAACCCAGCGCGGCCGAGAGCACCGATTGGGTGGCGCCGATGTGCTTGGCGAGGAGGAGCGCCTGAACGATTTCGCGGACACCCTCGCCCGCGATCGTGAACGGCGTGAGCACGGTGGCGACGATCTGGATGCTGCTCGCGAAGCTGATGGCGCCGAAGCTCGCGCCTTGGGCCCCGATGGCGAGCGCCGTGAAGAAGTAGAGGGCGGCCGTGGTGAAGTGAACGACGAACGACAGAATGGTGACCTGGGCGAGGAGCGAGCCCTTCCCCTTGTAGGCCATGGCGGACGTGGTGAGCCGCTCGAGGAAGCGCGTGAGCTTGGCGTTGCCGAAGAAGAAGAGCTTCGCGACCCTTGGCGCCCACGTGGGCTGGAAGAGGAGCGCGAACGCCATGGCGACGACGCCAGCCGCGAGCGGCACGGTCACCGCGACGACGAGCCCAGCGTGCTCACCCAGCACCGTGTAGCCGAAGGGCACGGTGATGAGGAACGTGAGGAAAATGCCCGCGAGGCCCATGACCTTCTCGACCGCCGTCGCGGCGGCCACGGAGACGGTGCGGCCGCTGTACTTGGCGGCGTCGTAGAGCTTGAAGCCGTCGAGCCCGATGGTCGACGGCAAGAAGGTGCCGAGGAAGCGTCCGATGAGGAAGGTGCCGACGGTGTGGCCGAAGTTGAAGCGGATGCCCTGGCCGACGAGCAGGAGCTGCCAGCGCCACATCGACGCGAAGACCCCGACCGCTTTGACGGACGCCGCCACGATGATGAGCGGCCAGAAGCGCGCCGGCTCGAGCTCGCGCACGTGCTCGCGGATGGCCTCGGCGATGGTGATGCGCACGCCGTCGCCCGCGTCCACTTTGTGCGTGAGCAGCAGGTAGAAGGCGCCCAAGGTGAGCGCCGCTTTCAGCATGAAACGCAGCGCGACGCGCAGGCCGTTCGGCAAACCCTTGCGTGCCTCCTCCCCCGCCACCGACGTCACTCGAGGTCGCTCACGACGTGGATGAGGTTACCGGTCTCGTCGATCGTCCAGATGTCCATGACGTCGTCGCCGTCGAGGTTCGCGACCGCCGCGACCAGGAACTTCTTCTTTTCGACGCGCGGCTTCACGTTGGCGGCGACGAGCGCCTCGCGCGCTTCGGTCGCGATGACCGTGCGCATGAGATCGTCACCGTCCGGCGCGATGCTCATCTCCTTGGGCGTCATGAAGAGCATGTACTTCTGGCCCGGCATGGCCTCGACGCCGCACTCCTTGAAGGTGCGGCAGTAGCGCTTCTTCTCGGCGAAGAACGCGCTCTGTGCCGTGTAAACGCCCTGCAGCGTGATGCGCGCTTCGGTCTCCTTCGCCTTGTTCTGATAGCGGGTGAAGGACGGGATGGCGGCGCCGGCGACCGACCCCAAGGCGGCGAGCATGAGCAAGCCGTCGTCGGCCTGGAGGATGGCGCGCGCCTTGCGGCCGGCGCGGCTGTCTGGATCGTCGTGGGCGAGCTCGAGCAAGCCGTCGTAGTAAGCGCGGCTGTCACCGTTATAGCGGGCATCGAGCGCCTTGTAATACGCCTCGCTCTCGGAGGAGCGTGGCGCCGCGGCGACCTTGTCTTGCTTGTCACCACCGCAGGCAGTGACGAGCAGCGAGGCGATGGCGATGATTGAAGTGCGTTTCATAGCTGCGACCCCGCGAACTGGAAGACCAAGGCGCTGTCGTCGACGTCGAGCGCGACCGCGTAATCGTAGATTGATGCCAAGCCGAAGCCGCCGACGGCGAGCGTCAGAGGCAAGCGGGTGATGGTCATCGACGCCGGGTTGGCGAACGCCGCGCCGTAGAGGTTCGGGTCGAGTGCGTCTTGCGGGATGAGATCACGCATCTGCTTGAACGTGATCTCCGCCATCTTGGCCGGCCAGTAGAACCACTCGAGGAGCGTGCCGTCGTAGCCCGCTACGGCGTACGCCTGCAGCATGGCGGGACGGGCCAGCACTTCGCGCACCGCCGGCGTGAGCGGACCGTCGAGGAGCGACTTGCCCTTGTTGTTGGTACGGAGGTTCGCGAGGCGCTCGATGCGCGTGCGCTGGCGGGCGGCGACGACGCTGTTGCCGAGGGCGGCGATGGTCGCGTCGGGGAGGGTGACGTCGGGGCGGAGCTTCACCACCTCGGCGCCCTGCTTGCCTTCCATGCGCAGCAGCCCCGGCTCGACGGCGTAACGCTCGAACACGGTCTTGAGCGCGCCGCCGCTGCTGTTCACGAACGCTTGAGCGGACGGCGCGTCGACGAAGTCGGCGGCGATGGCCCAGTCGCCAGGGGCGCCGAAGGTCGCGACGCTGAAGCGGCCATCGACCGACTGCGCGGCCTTGAGGACCTCTTGCAAGGCAGGGTCCGCGATCTCGGGCACCTGCATCTGCGCCATGGTGAGCGCGCCGGTGAGGAGCATCGGCGGCACCGCGATCGACACGGTGGTGAGCGCCTCGGCGTCCCAGGTGGCGGCGGGGCTGGTCTGCGAGGCGGCGCCCTTCATCATCGGGGCCATCTGCCGCACGCCGTCGGAGTCGAAGACGAAGCGCATGACCTGCGACAGGTCGTTGTCGATGCGCATGGTCATGGCGAAGGCCTTGGCGCCCATCACCATGTTCTGCGCCATGGGGTTGTCCGCGAAAGCCTTCATGAGGCCGGCGCTGATCTGCCCGCCGGCGAGCGCGGCGAAGACGACCTGCGCGTCCTTCGACCAGCGCGCCACGCCTTGCGGCAGAGCGGTCATGGTCTTTGCGCCGCTGAGCGCGAGCGCCGCGTCGGTCGAGCCGATGCGCAGCCAGCCACCCTCCACTTTAGCGGGCAGCGTGACGCTCATCAGCGTGACCTTGAGCGCGCCGTTGTCGTTCGTGAAGGTCACGGCGCTCTCGTTACCCGCCTTGGCGAAGCGCTCGGCGGCGCCATCCTCCACCTTGAGCGCGATCTGCCCGTGGAGGGTCTCGCCCTCGGAGACGACCGCGGCGACGAGCGGGACCTTGCCGCTCTTGGGTGAGGCCAGGGCGAGCAGGCGATCGATCTCGCCGTACATGTCGACGCCGAGCATGGCGCGCTGGTGCTCGGGCTTCACGTAGTCCTTGCCGAAGGGCGTGCGCGCGACCAGAGCGCGCTGCAGCTCCATCTTGGCGCGAAGCTCACGGAGATCCTCGACGAAGAGGACAGCCTCGAGGTGTTGGCTTTCGGAGAGGCCGGGGAGGCCCTCGAAGGCAAAGGTCCCGGCGGCTCGGGCCTGAGACAGGCCTGAAAACGCGAGGAACAACGCCAACGGCGCGATCGCCGTACGAAGATTCATGGGCGCGTGACTATCACGACAGGCCGCGTCAAGTCGCGGCCCAAGCCGCGAAAAACGGTGGAGGTGCCAGCGGGACTGGCGCGCCAAAGCCAAACTGACAGACCCGTCCGCTAAGATAGCTGCATGGCCCAAGAGCCCACAACGCCGCGCCTGCGGCTCAGCCGTCCCATCATCTCCTTCGACACGGAGACGACTGGGCTCGACATCGCGAACGACCGCATCGTCGAGATCTGCTGCGTCAAGCTGCACACCGACGGCCGCCGCGAGGTGCGCACCCAGCGCCTGAACCCGGGCCGCCCCATCGCCCCGCAAGCCACCGCCGTGCACGGCATCACCGACGCCGACGTCGCGGCCTCCCCCCGCTTCGAGCAAGCCGCCGCCGATCTGCACGCCTTCTTCGCCGGCTGCGATCTCACGGGCTTCAACATCGAGCACTTCGACCTGCCGCTGCTCACCAACGAGTTCGGCCGCACCGGCCGCACCTTCCCCGCCGCCGACACCAAGGTCATCGACTCGTTCCGCATCTTCACCATGCGCGAGCCCCGCGACCTCTCCGCCGCCCTCCGCTTCTACTGCAGCCGCGAGCTCACCGCCGCCCACCAAGCCGAAGCCGACGCCGTCGCCGCCGCCGACGTCCTCCTCGCGCAGATCGACCGCTATAACGATCTCCCCGAAGACGTCGAAGGCCTGCACGCCGTCTGCCGCCCCGCCGACTGGCTCGACGGCCAGGGCAAGATCATCTGGGTCGACGACGAGGCGTGCATCAGCTTCGGCAAGAACAAAGGCAAGTCGCTGCGCATGCTGGTCGAGAGCGATCCCAGCTACCTGCAATGGATCTGCCGCGGCAACTTCGCTCCCGACACCATCGAGCTGGTTCGCAACGCTCTAAAAGGTAACTTCCCTAGCCGCACCGCTATCGCGGCCACCGCCATCCAATCTCCGGGCACGCAGATGACGTTGATGACTGGCGCCGCTGTGCAGGTCGCGTCGGTGGAGATCCAAGGGCCGCGTCTCGATGGTGGAGCTGCTGCCATCGCCACGGCTCCGGCTCCGGCTCCGGCCCACGCCGCCGCGCCAACTCCGGCTCCCGCGAGCGACGCACCACCTGCGCCACCGCCCCCATCCAGCGCCTCGCCCGCGAACTCGCATGCTGTCACCAGTATCGCGCCGCCCGTGGCACAAACGACTCAGGCTGCCCCCGACCTCTCCAACTCCACCCCACCCTCAACGGCAACCTCCGCGAGCCGCGTGCCCAGCACTCCTCCCAAAACCCAGCTCGGCCTCTTCGGCGGCTAGCCACGCGACACTCTCGCGAGCACCTGCGCGAGCCGCTCGCGCCTCTTTCCATCGACCGTGAGCACTTCGACCCCAAGGCACAGCGGGTCGTCGTCGTAGAGCCACTTGAGCTTCGCATCGACGTCAGCGCGGAAATCGAGGTCTTCGCTACGCGGCACCTTGATGCGATCGGGCTCCTCGATCGGCACGAAGACGATCAAGTCGAGCGTCTGCACCGCGGCCCTGACACGCTCCCGCCAAGCGTCGAGCTCGAACCCATCCGCATCATCGTGCGCCAGTAGATAACCGAGAAAGTCGACCGGGCAGCGATCGAACAACACTTCGGCCGCGTTGTCCCCGATGAGCTCGAGAGAGCACTCGAGCTGCGCAACGAAATCCTCGAGCGACGGCGGATGACTGAACTCATGCCCGTCCTCTTCGAGCTGGTGATACGGCTCGTCAACGACATCGTAGCTCCCAAGCTCGTCACTGACGGCCGCGATCAACGAGGTCTTCCCGCAACGATGCGAGCCACTGAAGGCGATGCGCATGGAGCAGGTGCTAGCAATTTCCGCGAGCTACAGCGAGGCCGGCACCGCAGCGATGCGGTGAGGCATGGTTCAGCGAACTACTGGGGGAGCCGTGAGCCGGAAGCCGATGGGCCGATAGCCGATGGCCGATGGCCGATGGCCGATGACCGACAGCCGATGGGCCGATGGCCGAAAGCCGATGGCCGAAAGCCGATGGCCGATGGCCGAAGCCGAAAGCCGATGGCCGAAAGCCGATGGCCGACACCGCTGGCCGATGGCGTACGTAAGACAAAACATCTCCAGCAC
>JBDHVB010000085.1:0-21511 GCA_039809465.1 Myxococcota bacterium | reverse complement strand
AAGGGCAGTTGGCGCTGGCCGGCTCGGGGTCTTGGCGTATGAGCGTGCTCAAACCGTCCCTGCCGTTCTCGCCGTCGTCACCACTGCAGGCGACTGCGAATACACCAAGGGCAATGACTGCTAATGCGTACTTCATTGGGCGCCTCCGAGTGGGATGCTCGTCGTGCACTAGGATGTGCAGCGGCGGCAAGCACCGTATGCATCAAAAATCACGACCCACCGGCGCGTGATGTGATCGATGCACACTTTGGGCGGATTTTTGGATGCACGCGCTACGCACCCACATCGCTACGAGCGAAATTCGTTATAAAATGTACCGGCTCAGATCTTCCTGCGTCAGGAACTCCGAGAGCTGCTTCTGCACGAAGGCCTTGTCGACGACGACCTCGCTGCCGTTGCGCTCCGGCGCACCGAACGAGATGTCCTCGAGCAACCGCTCGAACACGGTGTGCAGACGGCGGGCGCCGATGTTCTCGGCGCGGCCATTCACGAAGGCGGCGATGCGGGCCAGCTCCTGCAAGCCGTCGTCGGTGAACTTCAAGGTCACGCCTTCGGTGGCGAGCAGGGCGCTGTACTGCACTGGCAGCGCGTTCTTCGGCTCTTGCAGGATACGCAATAGCTCGGGCTCGCCGAGGGAGTCGAGCTCGACGCGAATCGGGAAGCGGCCCTGTAGCTCGGGGATGAGGTCGCTCACCTTGCTGACGTGGAAGGCACCGGCGGCGATGAAGAGGATGTGATCGGTGCGGACGATGCCGTACTTGGTGGTGACGGCGGAGCCTTCGACGATCGGTAGGATGTCGCGCTGCACGCCCTCGCGCGAGACGTCGGGGCCTTGCGATGAGCCGCCTTCGCGGCGCGCGATCTTGTCGATCTCGTCCAAGAACACGATGCCGTGGTTCTCGCAGCGGCTGATGCTCTCCTTGATGACCGTGTCCTGGTCGATGAGCTTGTTGGCCTCCTCGCCGGCGAAGATCTCGATGGCCTCGGGGACCTTCACGCGGCGCTTGCGCGTGCGGCCCTTGCCGGTGAGCTGGCCCATCATGTCCTGCAGGTTCAGGCCCATCTCTTCGAGACCGGTGTTCGAGAAGACCTGCATCGTCGGCATCGTTTTTTCGACGGCGTCGATCTGGACCTCGCGGTCGTTCAGCTCGCCAGCGCGCAGCATGGCGCGCAGGCGCTCGCGGCTCGAGTCATCCGCGGGAGCGGACGGGGCGGTGGTGTTCACGCTGAAGCCGACCTGCTCGTACTTGGGCTTCGGCAAGAGCACGTCGAGCACGCGGTCCTCGGCGTGGGCGCGCGCCTGCACCATGACGCGCTCCTTCTCCTCCTCGCGGATGAGCTGCACGGCGCTCTCGACGAGGTCGCGGATCATCGAGTCGACGTCGCGGCCGACGTAGCCGACCTCGGTGAATTTGGAGGCCTCGATCTTGATGAACGGCGCCTGCGAGAGCTTCGCCAAGCGGCGGGCGATCTCGGTCTTGCCGACGCCGGTCGAGCCGATGAGGATGATGTTCTTCGGCGCGATCTCGTCGCGGAGATGCTCGGGTACGCGCTTGCGGCGCCAGCGGTTGCGCAGGGCGATGGCCACGGCGCGCTTCGCCTTGTTCTGGCCGACGATGTACTTGTCGAGCTCGCTGACGATCTCGCGCGGGGTGAAGGAGCGGTCGTTGGGGTTGGTGCTCATTTGAGCTCCTCGTAGACGATGGTGGAGTTCGTATAGATGCACAGCTCGGAAGCGATCTTCATCGCGGACTCCGCGATAGCGCGCGCGTCCAGCTGCGTGTGCTCGATGAGGGCGCGGGCCGCCGACAGCGCGAAGTTGCCGCCGCTGCCGATGGCGATGGTGCTGCCCTTGGCGCTCGTCTGGTCGGGCTCGATGACGTCGCCGGTGCCGGAGAGCACGAAGATGCGCTCACGGTCGGCGACCACGAGCAGGGCCTCGAGGCGGCGTAGCATGCGGTCGGTGCGCCAGTCCTTGGTGAGCTCGACGGCGGCGCGGGTGACGTTGCCGCTGTAGTCCTTGAGCTTGGCCTCGAAGCGCTCGAACAGCGTGAACGCATCGGCGGTGGCGCCGGCAAAACCCGCGAGCACCTGGTCGTTGTACATGCGGCGGAGCTTGCGCGCCGAGTGCTTCACCACGGTGTTGCTCATGGTGACCTGGCCGTCGGCGGCCATCACCAGTTGGCCGTTTTTGCGGACAGCGAGGACGGTAGTCATGGTGCTCTCACGTAGCGGGTCGGGTCGGGCACGCCCGCCGCGGCAAAGCCTTGGGCACGAATGCGACAGGAGTCGCAGTGGCCGCAGGCGAGGTCATCTACTGGATCGTAACAGGAGTGCGTGAGGCCGTAGTCGACACCCAGGCGCACGCCTTCCTTGATGATGTCGGCCTTCTTCATGCGCATGAGGGGGGCGTGCATCGTGAACCGGCCGTGGGCGCTGGCGGCGGTCGCGACATTGGCCAACGCTTCGAAGGCCGCGATGAATTCCGGGCGGCAATCCGGGTAGCCGCTGTAGTCGACGGCGTTGACGCCGGTGAACACGTCGTAAGCCCCCACGACCTCGGCGAACCCCAGGGCATAGCTCAGGAAAATCGTGTTGCGGGCCGGCACGTAGGTGACCGGGACGCCATCGGCCATCTCGGCCTCACTGCGATCCTTGGGGACCGCGATGTCGTCGGTCAGCGCCGAGCCTCCAAAGGCGCGCAGGTCGATGTTCACGACGCGGTGGTCCTGAACCTTCATGGCGGCGGCGACGCGGCGGGCGGCGCGGGTCTCGACGGCGTGACGTTGGCCATACGCGACCGTCAGGCAGTGGGCCGTGAATCCCTGGTGTTGGGCCATGGCGAGGGCGGTGGCGGAATCGAGCCCACCCGAGAGCAAAACGACGCATGGCTTGGCCACGGCGCTGACATAGGAAGGGCCGGGAAGGGTGTCAACCGGCCTCAGGTCACGCCGAGGAAGTCGATGCGCCCGATGGGCTGCCAGGGGCCGCCGGTGTAGTGCCAGAGCTCGATGCCGACGAGGTCGACGGGGAAGGGCGCGTGGGTGGCTTGCATGGTGGTGAAGAGCTGGCGGGCGATGGCTGGGTCGACTCTGTTTTGAATGGTCACGTGCGGGCTGAAGGGCAGGCGGTCCTGGCCGTTCACAGCGCCACCGAAGGCGTCCTTGAGCACGCCGTGGAAGGCGACGAGCTTAGGCGCCTCGATGTCGAACGCGACGCCAGCCTCGAGCTTGCGCAGCTTCTTTGCCGAGCCCTCGATGGTCGCGGTGCGGTCGCAGAGCGTCTGCACGATGTCGGCGATCTTGTTCTCTTGGCTCACCGGCAGGGCGCGGAAGAGCGTGATGTGCGCCGGGATGAAGTTCCGCTCCGGCGGAAAGTGCTTCACGCGCAAGGCGTCGAAGCGCTCGAAGCTCGCGTCGTCCATCGCGGCGGTGAGGATGAGCGCGGAGTTCATTACCGGCGTGGATGGGCGGTGTCGTAGATGGAGAACAAACGCTCCACGGCGACGTCGGTGTAGCGCTGCGTGGTCGAGAGGTTGCTGTGGCCTAGGAGCGCTTGGATCTCACGTAGGTTCGCGCCGCCCGCCAGCATGTGCGTCGCGAAGCTGTGGCGTAGCTGGTGCGGCGAGACGTGGCGGCCGAAGGCGCTCAAGGCCTTGCGGTCGATGATGCGGGTGAGCGTGCGCGTCGAGATGGCCCGGCCGGCGCGGCCTACCAGGAATGCGCCGTCCGCTGAAGCGGGCCGTATGCCGCGATAGCTCGCGAAGGTCGCGACGCACTGCTCGGGGACCGGCACGATGCGCTGCTTGCCACCCTTGCCGTGGACCAGCGCGCTGCGGCTCTCGAGATCGAGGTCGGCGTCCTTCAGGGAAGCGACCTCGCTCACGCGCAGCCCCATGCCGTACATGAGGAGCACCGCGCAGAGGTTGCGCGTCGCGTCGGCCGACGTGTCCTCGCGGACCATGGCCATGGCGCTGTCGGCGTCGATGGCGCGCGGCAGGCGCTTGGGGAGCTTGGGCGTCACCAGCTTCTCGGTGGGATCCTTCTCGACCACGTGCTCGCGCTTGAGCCAAGCGAAGAAGGCACGCAGGGCGCTTTGCTTGCGCGCCAAGGTCGCGGCGCTGGCCCGGCCGTTCTCGCCTTGGCAGCGGGCGAGGTGCGAGCGCAAGAGGTCGTGGGTCCACTTCTTGGGATGGGCGGCCTTGCGCTCGACCGCGAAAGCGGACATGGCGCGCAGGTCGGTCACGTAGGCGCGCGCCGTGTTCTCCGAGAAGCGTCTCTCGTTGCGCAGGTACGCATCGAAGCCGTCGATGAGCGCGTCTTCCATTTCCACGAGGCTAAATCTAACGCGCTTCGGCTGGCCTGTTAAGGAACGCGCTAGCGGGTGGCGAAGGGGATGCGGATCTCGACCCGCGCCCCGTAGTTGCGCTCGAAGCCGGTGGTGCGCGCGAGCTTGCCTTCGGCGTTGGTGTAGTTGCAGCGCTCGCCCTGGCCGGCCTCACGCATGCACACTGGAAAGCGCAGATTGTCGGTCATCTGGTAGGTCACCGCGGCGTCGATGGCGATGCCGCCCGGTGCCTTCACGGTGGCCCCCACGGCGAGATGGCCCATGACGTCGTTGTCACGGCTGCGCGGGATGCGGGTGGCGACGGGCGAGCTCTCCGAGGTCACCTCGAAGCGGCCATTGACGCGCGCGAAGCCCACGCCGGCTTCGACGAAGGGGCGCACCAGGGCGGCCTGGGTGCCGAAGGTGTAGCGCGCGTCGGCGATCAAGCGATTCGAGGTGAGCGAGCCCACGCCAGAATAGGCAAAGCGGCTGAGCCTGTAGTTGTTGCGCTCGGCGGTGAGCCCGATACTCAGGTTGGCCGTCAGGTCTTGCCGGACTCCGGCCCCGACGTTGCCCTCGCAAGTGCCCTTGAAGTTGTTCATGTCGAAGATGCAGGACCCGCCGCGAACACCAAGAAAGGATCGACGGATAGGCTCTCCAGACACGAAGCACCCCCAATGATCGGGTCACCGTTGAGTATCGGCAGGGGGTGCCGCGGGTTGCGTGGGAGGGAGCAAATCCTCGCCGTTGGCCTTGGCCCAGGCCTCGAAGTCGGCCACGGCGCGGACCACGCGGGCGGCTTTGCTGTCCTTCTTCTTCACGCGCTCGGTCAGCGCCGGGAACATGCCCCAGTTGACGTTCTGCGGCTCGTGCGGCCGGCCCGCGATGCGGTGGGCTCCGGTGACGTGCTGGAAGAGAGCGCCCAGGGCGGTGGTCCCGGGGGGCACCGTGAAGGCTTTCGCGCCGAGGTCCGCGGCGACCAGCCGGCCGACGAGGAGGCCGTGCGCCGAGCTCTCGACGTAACCTTCGACGCCGGTGATTTGTCCGCTGAAGCGGATGTGCTCGCGTCCACGCACGCGCATGCGGTCGTCGAGGAGGCGCGGGCTGTCGAGATAGGTGTTGCGGTGAATGGCGCCCAGGCGGAAGAACTCTGCGTTCGCGAGCCCGGGGATGGTCCTGAAGACGCGCTGCTGCTCCGGGTACTTCATCTTCGTCTGGAAGCCGACGATGTTGTAGCCCACGCCGTCCTTGTCTTCCTTGCGCAGCTGCACGACGGCGTAGGGCCAGCGGCCGGTCTTGGGATTGGTGAGGCCGACCGGCTTCATGGTGCCGTAGCGCAGGGTGTCCTCGCCGCTCGCGGCCATCACTTCGATGGGGAGGCAGCCCTGGAAGTACTTGGGCTCCTCGAAGTCGTGCAGCGGCATGCACTCGGCTTCGAGGACCGCTTTGACGAACGCTTGGTACTGCTCCTTGTCGAGCGGGCAATTGAGATAGTCGTCGCCGTCGCCCTTGTCGTAGCGTGACGCCGCGAAGACGATGTCGCGGTCGATGCTCTCGCCGCTGATGATCGGCGCGATGGCGTCGTAGAAGTACATGCGCTCGCCCAGCTCGCGGACGATGTCCTGCGCGAGCTCGTCGGCGGTGAGCGGGCCGGTGGCGATGATGGTGTCGCCAGTCCGCGGCAGATGAGTGACGACCTCGCTCACGCGCTCGATGTTCGGATGACGCGCGAGCTTCTCCTCGATGGCGGCGGCGAAGGCCAATCGGTCGACCGCTAAAGCGTCACCCGCGGGCACCCGTGTCGCTAAAGCGCACTCGATGACGAGCGAGCCCAAGCGGCGCATCTCTTCCTTGATGAGGCCCACCGCGTTCTGCGGATTCATCGAGCGCAGCGAGTTCGAGCAGACCAGCTCGGCGGTCGCGTCGGTGACCTGCGCCGGGGTTCTCCTCAAAGGCTTCATCTCGAGCAGGCGCACCTGGACGCCACTCCGGGCGAGCTGCCAGGCGGCCTCACAGCCCGCGAGGCCAGCGCCGACGACCGTTACTTTTGCGGGTGAATCCATGTCGGGCGGGGTATGCCGCACGCGGTCCGTGCTCGGCAAGCCGCGCGAATCCAATCACTCCACCCACGATTGCGGACGGCAGTCGGATGGCCACAGCAGCGAGACCGCCTCGAGCTGCGTGCCCTCCGGCAGGGCGATGCAGGCGTCGGCGCTCGCCTCCATGGGATGCTCGATGGCGTCGGGCAAGTCGCGCAGGAAATCCACGCCGGCGAGACGCTGGATGTCCGCGGCCGAGCGGCGGCTCGCGTGCAGGAACGGCCGCACCGTGTCGCGCGGCGTCGGTACGTCGTTGCGGTTGGGCACGACGAAGCCGATGAGGGTCATGGCGCGGTCCGCTTGCTCGATGAGCACGATCTTGAACAGGTGCGTGGGCACCGCGACGCGCCGCTGCTCCTGGCCGCGCAAGGTGCGGGTGATCCAGCGGCTGGGCTCCGTGGGCTCGCCACGCGCGTCGAGGAAGAGCGTGCCGGTGAAGACGATGGCGCGGCCGTTGGTGAGACGCACCAGGGCGCGCACGGCGGCTTCGAGCTGCGCCCAGAGGTGGCGGTTCAGCTTGGGCTCCTCGGGCGCCATGTTGGACATCAGCATGCTCTCGCGCATGGCGTCCGCTGTCGCGGAGTCGGCGGCGGGGCGCAGATGGCCGACGTCGAGCCCCGAGCCCTCGTAGTCGGCGGGCCGCGCTTGCGCGTCGTGGGGCAGGGAGGTGTCGGCGCGGTAGTCGCCGTCACGGCGGACGGTTTCGTAGCGCAGGTCGGCCGCGGAGAGCACGTAGCTCACGACGCGCGGCAGCCGCTGTCGCGGATCGTAGTCGATGCGGGCGTAACGTTGCAGCAGCGCGAGAGCGGCCGGCGGCGCGCCGTCGGGGCCGGTGACGCGCAGCAGATCGGCTTCGCCCGTGTCCGCGGCGATGCGGCTGCGCCACATGGCGAGCGCTTGGTCGCTGAGGCGGGGCGTGGTCGGCTGGCTCGTGACATAGGCGTCGAGCTCGGCGGCGGTGAGCCGGCCATCGTCGTTGCCGGCGGTGTCGGCGGCGCGCAGGAGCTCGAGCTCCCAGGCATCGTCGGCGAGACCGCTCGCGCCACGTAGGGTCTCGATCTGTACGGCAGGAGGGCCCGCTGCTGTGTTTGAATTTTCCTCGTGATTTTCATGGCCTACGCGTGGCGGTTGGGTCTGAGGTGAAATGCACGCACCAGCGGCGAGCCAGATGCCGATAACAACTGAGAATCGAAACTGGGGGCTCTCTGTCATGGCAGTTGTCTTCCCACACGGTGGCCGATGGAGTCCCGAGCAGCTCGCGCAGCGCACCGCGCAAACCGATCGGACCCTCGCAAGCGTGCACGAGTTTTTCAGGCCACGCCTCAACGCGGGTGAAGAGCTACGCGGGCGCGTGGTGCGCGTCGAGGGCAGGATCGCGACCCTCAGGAGCGAAATCCGGACGCACGAGCGCACCATCCACGACCACGCAGGGCGTACCTCGAGCGAAGCGCGCGCCGCCGTGCGCGAAGCGCGGAAGGCAATCGCCGCGGCGCGCACCAAGATCGCCGAAGAGGAGCGCGATCTCCCCGGCCTCCGCGACGCCTACAAGCGTTACATGACGACCCTCGAGCGCGACATCAACGCACGTCTCGCGCGGGAGCTGCCGAACGCCGAGCGGGAGCTCCGTGAGGTCGAAGCTGAAGCTCACGCCGACTTCGAAGCGCTGCGCACCGGTCCTACCGAGGATGTGCACAGGGCCTATGGCGCGCCCAACACCTGGCGCCGCTGGCTCAACGACTGGAACCCTCTCGACTGGGGTGGTGCGGACGACCTGGCGACCGATCGCCGCGTCGCGCGCTTGAGCGAAGCCGAGCGCTCCACGACCATCTACCGCCGCCTCCGCGACAACTTCGAGGCGCTCAGGCCACGCGCCACCGAGCGCCTGGGGCACGGGCCGGCCATCGGCTACGACGAGTAACCGCCTCTACAGGTAGCCGCTCCGCCTGCGCAGCGCCCAGTCCGCCGCGAAGATGGCGACCAGCGCGACCAGCGCCCAAGCGTTGTCCCAGAGCTCGATGTTGCGGCGGCGATCCACCTCGACGACCTCGGGGTCGATGGTCGCGAGCTGCTCGAAGACGTTGGTGGAGGTGTCGAGCGCGTGACCTCCCGTGAGCTCGGCGATGCTCTTCAAGATGTCCGGCCGAGGCGCGGCGCGCGTGAGCTCGAGCGAGCGCGACTCGATGACGAACACCGCCTGGCCACTGCCCAGGTCGCGTCCTTGCTGCGTGGCCTTGGCGCGCACGCGGTAAGCGCCACCCCCGAGGTTCTTGAAGGTGAAGCGCGCCGCGCCTTGCTCGTTGGTGAGCAGCCGCTCGGCTTGGGCCTGACCCTTCTCGTTCTCGATGGTGACGTCGAGGTCACCATAAGGCACCGGCTGATAGTCGCTTTCGCGGACAGTGAAGGAGACCACCACGTCGTCGCCGACCTCGAAGCGGCGCTTCTCGGGGAGCACTTGCACGCGCGAGTGCTCGGGGTCACGCACGAGCCAGCGCAGCGCGTTCGACCAGAAGCGGTGGAAGGCGCGCTGCGACGCTCCGCCATCGCGGAGGCTCGACAGGCGCCAACGCCACATGGCGTCGGTGGCGATGGCCATGCTGCGGCCTTCTCCGACCTCCATGACCGCGATGACCGGCTGCTGGCCGCTCTTGGCGCCGTCGGTGGTGACCAGGGCCGTCGCTTGCTGCACCAGGCCGCTCACCTTGTTGATGCTGAGCCATGGCGGCAGCGCTGCCCAGATGCGCTCGTTCGAGGCGCCACCACGGCCGAGATCGGTGATGGGGTGGCGGCGGCCGGCCTCCGTCAAAGCGGCCTGGGCGCGCTCGTGCAGCATGGCCGCTGGCGAGTCGAGCCGCACCGGCACGATGCCTTCGATGGGAGTGCGCGCGTAACCGCCGTTGCCGAAGCTCTGCTCGCCGCCGAGCATCACGAAGCCGAGGCCGTTCTTCACGGCGGCCGCGATGTTCGGGAGATAGCGCTCCATCTGGTACGGCCGGTAGTCGAAGTTCTGGAAGATGACGACGTCGAAGCTCGAAAGCTCACTGGTGAACAAGCGCTCGACGGGGAACGGGATGAGCGACATTTCGCTCTCGTCCGCCATCGGCACGTCGGTGGGCGTACGCAGGATGAAGAAGGAGATGAGATCGACGTTCGGGTTCTCCTTGAGGTGCTGGCGCAGGAAGCGCTCGTCCCAGCTCGGGCGGCCGGCGACTTGCAACACGCGGATCTTGTCGCGGATGACTTGCAGGACGAACGAGCGCTCGTTGTTCGCGGTCACGGCTTCGCCCGCGATGACGGGCACGCTCACCGAGTAGACGAAGTCGCCGATCTTGTCGGGCTTGGTCTTGAAGGTCGCGGTCTGCGTCTTGCCCGCGGTGAGCACGACCTCCTGCGTGGCGAGGATGTCGCCTTCGCGCTTCAAGGTGAGGGGCACGGTCGTGCCAGGGATGCCGGTGAGCTCGACCTGCACCTCGATGCTGATGGTGTTGTGCACGAAGGCGAACTCGTCGGCGATGACGTCGACGATGGCGATGTCGGTGAAGGCGTCGCCGGTGGCGAGGTTCACCGTGTTGACCGGCACGCCGAGCTGCTTGAGCCTGTCCGCGACGCCCGTGGCGATCTTGCCGGGCTCGCTCTCGATGCCGCTGTTGTCGGCGCCGTCGGAGAACAAGACCATGCCGGCGAGCGGCCGTCCGTTACCGCGGCCAATCGCGCCCTCGAGGCCGCGCATGAGATCGGTGCGCTCGCCCTTGGGGGGCGCCGCGATGGTCGCGTCGTTCACCGGCCCCGACAGGTCGTACCACTCGAGGATGTGCTGCTCGCCGAGCGCCTCGAGGCGCGCGCCGCCTTTGTTCAGCAACGCCAGGAGCTGGTCGTAGCGTGAGGAGCCCGAGGAGGACGGCAGCGTCATGCTCACGGAGCGGTCGACGACGAGCGCCAGGCGATTCTTGATCTTGCGGACGGCCCGCAGCTGCAGCGCCGGCTCGACCAGCACCCCCATCACGCAGAGCGCCGCGAGCACGCGCGTGGTGATGAGCCAGACGCGCCGGCTCGAGTTGCGGTAGCTCATGATGAGCACGCCGACCGCCACCACCACCGCGAGACACGCCATCACCCGCCACGCGAAGGGCAGGGGAGACAGCGAGACCAAGCTCCATGCGTTGTAAGTCTCTTGCATGCTTGGCTAACGGCGGCGCTCGAGGATGAACGGGATGTGGACCTGGTCTTCTTTGTAGTCGAGGCAGAGGGCGTACATGACCATGTTCACGCCGAGGCGAAAGCTCACCTCGCGGACCGCGTCGCCGCCGATGCCGACGTCGTAGTCCCACTCGCCGTACTCGTCGCGCGCCATGGCGCCGGCGAGGTCGTTGCTCGAGAAGATGACCGCGAGGCGGCCTTCCACGAAGATCCCCTCGAGGTAGGGGTGCACGGGGCTTCGTCCGCCATGGCGGTCAACGAGGTAGAACGACTTGTAGATGACGTGGTCGGGTGCGACGCGCTCGAGCGGACGGTCGGGGAAGATGCGGCGCAGCTCGCGGCGGACGGCCTGATCGAAGCCACCGCCTTCACCACCATCGGAGATGTCGATGAGCAGCGTGCCGCCCGAGCTCAGGTAGTGGCGCAGGTTGTTGATCGCGGGCTCCGAGAGGCCGGCAAAAGTGCGCGTGCCTTGCCAAGCGATGAAGGGATAATCGAAGAGACCGTCACCCTCGGGATCGACTTGAGCGGTCGCGAGGTCGATGGCGATGCTGGTGCGCCGGCGCACCTCCCACGCGAGCCGCGGCAAGCCGTGCGGACGCGGGTTCCAGTCGCCCGGATACTTGAGGATCGCGAACTGAAAGTCGGTGTCGCGCGGCTCGTTGGGAACCGGTTGCGCCGATGCCACGCCCGCCACCGCCAAGAGACAGAGCGCGACCGTTTTAGCGAACAACTTCACCCACGCCTCAACGCCTTGGCCACCTCGACGGCGGCATAGGTGAGCACGGCGCAGGCGCCCGCGCGCTTGAAGGCGAGCAAGCTCTCGAGGATGGCGCGCTCACCATCGATCCAGCCGCGCTCGGCGGCCCCCTTCAGCATCGCGTACTCACCACTCACTTGGTAGACCATGGTGGGCACGCCGAAGGTGTCGTGCACGCGGCGGACGATGTCGAGGTACGGCATGCCGGGCTTCACCATGACCATGTCGGCGCCTTCGTCGAGATCGAGCGCGACCTCGCGCAGGGCCTCGTCGGTGTTCGCCGGGTCCATCTGATAGGTGCGCTTGTCGCCCTGGCCGAGGTTTGCCTTCGAGCCGATGGCGTCGCGGAAGGGGCCGTAGAAGGCGCTCGCGTACTTGGCGGCGTAGCTCAAGAGACGGGTGTGCTGGAGGTTTGCCTGATCGAGCGCATCACGTAGCGCCCCGATGCGGCCGTCCATCATGTCGGACGGGGCGACGATGTCGCAGCCGGCCTGCGCTTGGAGCACCGCTTGCTTTTGCAGGACCGCGACCGTCTCGTCGTTGAGGATGTGGCCGTCCTTGAGGAGGCCGTCGTGACCGTGGCTCGTGTAGGGGTCCAAGGCCACGTCACCGACGATGCCGATGTCGGGCACCGCTTTTTTCATGGCGCGCATGGTCCGGCACATGAGGTTCTCGGGGTTCGTTGCTTCCCGGGCGTCGTCGGTCTTGAGCTTCGCGTCCGTCACCGGAAAGAGGGCGATCGCCGGGACGCCGAGCTCGCGCGCTGCTTGGGCTTCTTCGACCGCGAGATCCACGGAGAGACGAAACACACCGGGCATCGACGGTATTTCGGTGCGTTGGCTTTTGCCCTCGGTGACGAAGACCGGCCAGATGAGGTCGCTGACGCTGAGGTCGTGCTCGGAGACCAGCGCGCGTGACCAGGCATCGCGCCGATTGCGGCGCATACGAGTGCGCGGGAATTGACCGTGGAAGCTCACGGCCGACACTCTACGACCACGCAAGGGGGGAGCGCCACCCTCGGCGGGATCCCCGCATCTGCCGAAGGCAAAGTCTGTCATCGCGTCAGGACGGGACGCGAAACCCATCGCGTCGATGCCGCGACAAGCTAGCCATGCTGAATCGCACGCCTGCGCCCGATCGAGCTCCGAGCACGTTCATCACGGAGCTGCCACAGACCGCTGCGCCGCAGCAGGTGGTCATTACTGACCCGCGGCCCCTCGTGGCTCCAGCCGCGCCTCCCGGGGTCTACCTCCCAGCGATCAAGGACTTCGCCGTTACTGTCTTGCCGGTGCCGGTTGCCGCGGCGATCGGTGGGGCGCTCACGGCCGTCGCTGGCATGCACGCTTGGGACGTCCTGCCGGCGATGCTGGTGTGCGCGACCGTGTTGGGTATCCCTGGCTCGGTGCTCATGTCGCGTTGCCTGCGCAACCGCCAAACCGACGCGGCGGCGTGGCCGCGACCACAATCCGCGCCACCGCCCGCCGAGCAGCCAAAGACGCCGGCTTGACCGATCAGTCAAAGCAATGCTCGGCGGTCGCCGTCCGCGTCAATGCTCGATGCCGCTCTGGACTTCGACTCGCAGGATCGCAGGCCACCCGCCTCCCCCGCCAGCAAAAGTCTTTACGTTATAGCGTACATAGCTCTCTCCCCCGTCACTGTTCGCGGTAGACGAAACCCCCAAAGGTTTCGTCGTCTACCGCACTCGCCGCCCGAGCCAGTCCGATGGCCCGCCCGCGAAACGCGCCGCCTCTACCTGTCCACCTGTTCATCTGCCGCCGCATCGATGCGGCACCTTCGAGCGCCACCACCGCTTTCAACCGCCGCGCCGAGCCGAGATTGTGCTCGTGCTCGTGCTCGCTCGTGCTCCTGCTCAACTAGGGGCGTCGTCCATCGCCACCCGTGGAGCACAAAGAATATCGGACACACACGAATCCATCCGCGCCTGAGTTGTCATGCGCACGCCTCCCCTCATTGTTGAATCGACACTACCACAAGATACTGACAATTTGTTCAGTGTTTCGTGAGACACCTTGGCAGGGGGGGCGCCGCATCGATGCGGTGTCGCTTATAGCGGACGGACGGGCGGAGTAGATGAGTGCGACAGACGACGAAACCTTTGGGGGTTTCGTCTGTCGCAACAAGTGGAGCAGAACATCGCGTAGCGCTGCGAGGGGCACGGCGAGGGAACATATCTCGGGCACGATGAGACGACGATGGTGAGGAGATGAGACTAGCCGCGTGCCAAACACCCCCAAGGGCATCTTCAAACGCCGGCTGCTCGCGTCGGTGAACGATCGTACTCGGCTGCGATACGCAACGACTACCTCAAGCGAACAACCTTTTTGCCTAACCGGCGGACGCCCGCAGTGTGATGCGCACGCACTTGTGCGCGGGCTGATTGGACTCGGCGTCGACCGCGCCCACGGCGACGAGGACGTTGGCTTCGGGGAAATAGCTCGCGGCGCTCTTGCGCGCGATGGGGTAGGCGACGGCGCGGAAGGCGTGCGCGGTGCGTGTCTCGCCGGCGAAGTGACTGGTGATGTCGACGAGCTGCCCGTCGCTGAGCCCCTGTTCGCGTAGATCGTCGGCGTTGACGAAGATGACGCGCCGGCCGCCCCATACACCGCGATAGCGGTCATCGAGGCCGTAGACGACGGTGTTGAACTGGTCTTGGCTGCGCACCGTCGTCATCAAGAGCTCGCCGGGAGCGAGGTTGTGCTTGGGGATCGGGCAGACCGAGAGCTTGGCCTTGCCCGTGGAGGTTCGGAACACCCGGTCGCGCGCCGCGTTCGGCAAGTAGAAGAAGCCCGCGTGGAGGCGCTCGTTGAAGCGCTCGAAGCCCGGGATCACCCGCTCGATGTGATCGCGGACGCGGTCATGATCGAGGAGCGATTCCCAATCGACCGGGCTCGCCTCGCCAAAGACGGCCTGCGCCACGCGCACGATAATCTCGCTGTCGCTCTTGAGCTCTTCCGAGATGGGCAGCTCGCGGCCGCGCGACGGGTTGACGATGCCCATCGAGTCCTCGGCGCTCGACAGCTGGAGCTTGCCGTCACGCACCTCGCGCTCGGCGCGGCCTAGGCACGGCAGGATGATCGACTCCTCGCCTCCGAGCAGATGCCCGCGGTGCAGCTTGGTCGAGACATGGACGACGAGCGGACAGCGCCGGAAGGCTCGGGCAGTGAAGTGGGTGTCGGGCGCCGCCGAGAAGAGGTTGCCGCTGATCGCGAAGAAGACCTTGGCTTTGCCGTCGTGCAACGCGTGGAGCGTCTCGACCGCGTCGTAGCCCGCTTTTCGTGGTGAGCGGATGCCCATCTCGGCGTCGAGCGCCGCGAGGAACGCCTCGGGCGGACGCTCCCAGATGCCCATGGTGCGATCGCCCTGCACGTTGCTGTGGCCGCGCACGCAGCACGGTCCCGCGCCCGGCCGGCCGATGTGGCCGCCCAGCAGGAGCAAGTTCATCACTTGCCGCACGTTGTCGACGCCGTTCGCCTGCTGCGCGAGCCCAGTGCACCACAGGAGGAGCATGCGCTTGCTGCGGCCGACGATGTCCGCGAGCTGCTCGATCATGGCGCGATCGACGCCGCTGCTCTCGGTGATCTCCTCCCAGGTCGAGCGCTCGACGGCCGCCGCGAAGTCGTCCCAGCCGCTGGTGTGCTCGGCGATGAAGGCGCGATCGATCACTGAGCCGGGCGCTCCGCGATCGCGTTCAATGAGGAGCTTCATCACGCCTTGCAAGAGCGCGGCGTCGCCGTTCACGCGCACCGGTACGAGCAGGTCGGTGAGCGCCGTCCCCTTGCCCAAGAGCGCGAAAGGGAGCTCGAGCGGGTTCTTGTAGTCCTGCGGGTTCGGGTTCACCACGCGCATGAGCCCGGTCTCGGGCATCGGGTTGATCGACACGATGGTGGCGCCGTTGTGCTTGGCCTCTTCGAGCGAGGTGAGCATGCGCGGGTGATTGGTGCCCGGGTTGTTGCCCATGATGAGGATGGTGTCGCAGAGCGCGAAGTCCTCGAGCTTGGCGGTGCCCTTGCCGATGCCGATGGTGTCCGAGAGCGCGACGCCGCTCGACTCGTGGCACATGTTCGAGCAGTCCGGCAGGTTGTTGGTGCCGAGCTGCCGCGCCAAGAGCTGGAAGAGAAACGCCGCCTCGTTCACCGTCTTGCCCGCGGTGTAGAAGATCGCCTCGTCGGGGCTCGCGAGCGCGCGTATGTCGGCGCCGATGCGCGCGAAGGCCTCGCTCCAGCTGATGGGCGTGAAGTGGGTCGCGCCTTTGCGGCGGATCATCGGGGAGGTGAGCCGCCCCTGCGCGTTGAGCCAGTAGTCCGATTGCGCGATGAGATCGTCGACCGAGTGCGCGGCGAAGAATGACGGGTCGACCTTCCTCCGCGTCAGCTCGTCGGCGATCGCCTTGGCGCCGTTCTCGCAGAACTCGGCGATCTTGCGCTTCTTGTCCGGGCTCGGCCAGGCGCAGCTCTGGCAGTCGAAGCCGTCCACCTTGTTCACGTCGAGGTAAGAGCGCAGCGAGCGCGCGACCCCCATCTCGCGCAGGCCGTACTTCATGGTCTGGATGACCGCGGGGATGCCCGCCGCCTTCGTCGAGCGGTGGTCGACGGCGACCTCGAGCGGCGTCGTCTCCAGCGGTGTCTCGCCCAGCGCGAGAAGAGCGCTCTCCCCGCCTCCCCGCCGTACCTGCAGGTCGTCGTCCTTGGACATCGTGCGACTCTACGCGAAGAGAGCTCCATGTCGCCATAGCCCCACATCGTGTCAGGCCCGCCGTCCTGCATACCGAGTGCTGCTCAGCGTTGACGCGTGCGGTAGGTGTCAGACCATTCCGCGTTGCCGGTGTAGCGCTCCTTGCGCACTTCTCGGCAGGTGGGCTGCCAGGTGCCGTCCTCGCGAGAGTAGCAATCCCAGTAGCGGTCGGCCGGGCCGTCCTCGATGATCACATAATGATTCTTGTCCGTCTCCCCACCGTGAATCACGGCGGAAGGATGGGAGCAGCCAATCAAGCCAAAGATGAACGCAATAGAAGACATGATACGCATGGTATTTCTCCTGTGGGGTTGTTGAAGCTCAAAGGTCGAACGTGACGCCGAGGCCGGCGGAGAGTTGTGGCGCGAGGCGGCTGTTCCCGTACTCGTTGGAGGCGAAGTCGGCCTCCACCATGAAGCGCGCGAACCAGCCGTTGGCGTCGGGCTCGTCGGAGAACGGCAAGACGAAGTCGAGACCGCCGCGCAAGAAGAGGTGGCTCGTGCCGTTGCTGGGACTGAAACCGACTCCGCCGAACGGCCGCAAAAGCAGACTGTCCGGGTTGCCGAAGCAGCCAAGGACATCGAGTCCTCCGCCGATGATTCGTCCCGAGCCTCCCTCATATCGGAGAAAGTGCGTGTCGAAGCGCAGCCGGACACCCACGGTCCGCGTCAGTCCGATTCCAACGGAGGCGCCGATTCGTGCCCCCGGATGGGTCCATTCGGTCGCCGAGCCTTGGTAGTCGTAGTAGTCGATGTCCGTGTGCGTTGGAGCGGGGAGCAGCAACCCCGCATCGAGCCCGAGCAGCACGACACCACGGATGTCGCGCTCGAGCGCGTGTGCTGCAGCGGGGGCGAAGAGCAGGGGAGCAAGGAGGAGCGTGAGGAGCTTCATGCCAACCGCTAAAGCAGGCGGCGTGCCAAGCTCGGAACGGCTCTATGCGCTGGTTTGCGGGGGCCCGACGCTCGGCGCTGTCTCACTCTGCACAACCGCGTCCGATTCTGCGACGAGCGATGCAATCACGCCCGAGCCGCCTGGCGCGACGCTTCCGTCTGCGCCTTCATCAAGCGGGGCTTCGGCACGATCTTCACCAGCGCATCCTCGTCGACATCGTCGATGAGCTCCACGGGCAAGAACTTCATGGCGTATTCGCGGTAGGTGCCGGACTTCACGAAGAGGTCGAAGAGCTCGGGGTCGATGTGATTGTCGGCCTTCATCATGCCCATGATCTTCATGGCGTCGCTGAGCTTCTTGCCGCTCTTGTAAGGACGGTCCTGCGCGGTCAATGCCTCGAAGATGTCCGCGATAGCCATCATGCGCGCGGGGATGGACATCTGCTCGCGGGTGAGGCCGCGCGGGTAGCCCGTACCGTCCATCTTTTCGTGGTGGCCGCCCGCGTACTCGGGGACGCGCTCGAGCTGCTTGGGGAAGGGGAGCTTCTCGAGCATCTCGATGGTGATGACGATGTGGTCGTTGATGATCTTGCGCTCTTCGTTGTTGAGCGTGCCGCGGCGGATCGAGAGGTTGTAGATCTCTTCCTTCGAGAGGAGAGGGCGGGGAGCGCCGCCGACCGTGAGGGTGCGCGCGCCGATCTTCTCGACGCGGGCGATGCTCGCGTCGTCCATGAACTCGCCGCCGACGTTCACCTTGCGCAGGAACTCCATGTCCGCGTCGAGCTCGGCGAGCACCGCGTCCAGCTGCTCGCGCGTGAGCTTCGCCTTGCCGCGCTTCTTGGCGTTGGCGATCTCGAGGTCACGCTTCAACACCTCGACGCGCATCGCGACTTCGTTCACGCGGTCGTAGATGGTCTCGAGCTTCGTCGCCTTGTCCATGACGTGGACCGGCGTGACGATCTTGCCGCAGTCGTGCAGGAAGCACGCGATGTGCAGCTCGTACCACTCCTCGTCATCGAGATCGAACTGCGCGAACGGACCTTCCGTGGCGTTGCAAGCGGCGCGCGCCAGCATCTCGGTGAGCAGCGGCACGCGCTTGCAGTGGCCGCCGGTGTACGGCGACTTGCGGTCGATGGCGTCCGCGATGAGGCGGATGAACGCGTCGAGCAAGTCGCGCTGCGCGGCGATGAGGCGCTGGTTGTCGAGCGCGACCGCCGCTTGCGAGGCGAGCGACTCGACGATCTCCTGCACCTCTTTGTTGAACGGCACCGGATCGACGTGTTCGCCATCGCGGGCATTCAAGAGCTGCAGGACGCCGATGACCTCGCCCTTGTTGTTCTTCATCGGGATGGTGAGGAACGACATCGACCGATAGCCGTTGGCTTGATCGAAGCGCTTGGTGCCCGAGAAGTCGAAGCCGGCGGCGTGATACGCGTCGGGGATGTTGAGCGAGACGCCCTGTAGCGCGGCGTAGGTGGCCACGTTGTTGTGGTTGGGCTCGCCCGTCTTCGGATCGTACATCGGCAAGCGCGGCAGCTTGATCTCCCTGCCGGTGGTGCCGCCCATCGCGATGTTCAGCGACGTCGTGTGCATGATGGCGAACTCGAGGTGATCGTCCTTGGTGCGCAAGTAGATCGTGCCGCCGTCCGCGTTAGCGATCTCCTTTGCCTCGAGAAGGATGATCTCGAGCAGCTTCGCGTGATTCTTCTCGGACGAGAGCGCGACGCCGATGCGCGTCAGCTGGCGCAGGCGGGTGAGGTAGTCGGGCGCGCTATCAGCCATGAGGGACTTCACCTTGCACTCGGGCCTAGCAATGGAACCACACCCAGGCGCCTTCTTCCATGCATCTTGCGGCGGTTGTAGACCTACCAGCACCTACCCAGAAAGGCTTCACACGTGGCTGGCATCGATGAAAGTAGGACCTTCGTCCCCGTGACCATCGCGGTCTTGACCGTGTCCGACACCCGCACCCCCGCGGATGACCGCTCCGGGGCCACGTTGACTGGCCTCATCACCCGCGACGGCCACAAAGTCGGGGCGACGGCCATCATCAAGGACGAGGTCACGGCGATCCGCGGTAGCGTCCTCGAGTGGGCCGCGAACCCCGCGATTCAAGTGGTGATTACGACTGGCGGCACCGGCCTGACCGCGCGTGACGTGACGCCCGAGGCGCTCGAGCCGCTCTTCGACAAGCGCATCGATGGCTTCGGCGAGCTCTTCCGCATGCTCAGCTACGACAGCGTCGGCGTCTCGACCCTGCAGTCCCGGGCGGTCGGCGGTGTCGTCAAGGGCACCTACGTGTTTGGCCTGCCTGGGTCGCCGTCGGCCTGCCGTGACGGGTGGGAGAAGATCCTGAAGCTCCAGCTCGATAGCCGCTACCGGCCGTGCAACTTGATCGAGCTCATCCCCAGGCTGCTGTAACCCAGTTCCCAGCTTCCGGTCGCTCCCGCGAACATCGCCGCTGCCGCCTCCGATGAAGGAGGCAAATGACCGTCTCGACGCGCACGCCCTTTGCCCTTACGGAAATGATCCTTACCCCGGTGTCGCAGCTGCCAGCGGCCGTGCCCGCGAAAGCCAGCGTCGCGGAGCTCAAGAGCGAGCTGCGGAGCGCCGCGCGCGAGCTCGCGCTCCAGGACGGCGAGCGCGCCGTAGTGACACGTGACACGTGGGAGGGGGTGCAGCACCGGCCCTTGCAGCGCGTGGCTTCGCTGCTGCGCCGCGCGCGACTCCACAAGCCGAGTAACCTCCTCGGTTTCACTATCGTCCCGGCGGTGGCGAGCGCGCTCGCCGGCCTGATCACGACGTTGGCAACCCAGAGCGCGCTCGCTGGCTGGTGCGTTGGTTTGAGCGCCGTGGGCGCGAGCCTGTGCTTTGCTCCCACCGTCATCTCCATCGACAAGCTGGCAGCGCGCCAGGAGCGCCAGGCGCGCGGCAAGATGGTGGAGCTCGAGGAAGTCGAAGGGCCGTTGAAGCGCTTCACCGCGGCGACGGACTCCGAGAAGGTGCAGATCGCCCACGGCCTCGAGAAGCTGCAAGAGACGCTCGACGACTTGCATGCGCTCGCCCCCGAGGCGCGCGGCGCTTTGAAAGCCGCTATCGCGGAGGGTAAGAGCCTGGCGGACACTCACGCCAAGCGCATCCGGCAGATCGCGTCGCTCGTCGGGATCATCGGCAGCGAGATCGACAGACACGCGGTCGAGCATACCCGCGCGGCGCTTCGGCAGCTGTCGCCCAGCGAGCGCCCTATCGCGGCGCAGGCCCTGCACGAGCTGGTGTTCGCCGACCGCAAGCGCGTCGCCGCCATGAAGTACGACGCCCGCAACGCCTTGCACGAGCTGCTGACTGCTCCTCCCCAGGCCAGCAAGGAGCAGAGCGCGGCCTAGCGAGCCACGGGGCCGGAAACCCCACGGACGAGCGGGTTGACGCAACATCGCACGCTCACGGCCGATGCTTTGTGGTGATGAGCCTCGATATTGGGGGAGCATTGCGTGTGTTGGGCCGGACGCAAGTCCGCGGCGCACCGGCTTTTTCTCCGTCGCAGGGGTCGTCCAGCCCGGTTCAGCAGCGTCCTGGCATCGCCGTCAGCGACGGCTTCGACAGGCCCCCGATCGGCGACAGCGCCGAGCGCCGCGCCGCCATCCAGGTGGTCGCCAAGCACTACTATCCGATTGGCCACCCCAGGCTGCACGTCGTCGAGAACATCAACCTCGACAAGATCGGTCCGGTCGGGCGCGTCGACGAGGTCGGCACGCTCAAGACTTGCATCCTCGTCATGCCGACCGCTTTAGCGGGGCAGTTCGATCACTCGCCGAACGCGGCCTCGGGGCCGAAGATCAACACGCATCGCGCCTTCGTGGGGCACGCCCGCCTGGTGCGCGAGATGCTCGACCGCGGCGCCACCGTCTACCTCCTGGTGCACCCGGCGGCGGCGACCGAGGCCTCGTTTGCCACCGACATTACGACCGCTATCGCGAACAAGGTCGTCGTCTCGAGCCCGCTGCAGCCCGCCCGACGTCTCGAGCTGCAACGCTTCAGCGGTGGTCTGTGGCTCGACGCCGATGGCCGCAAGGATGGTCCGGTGGAGTGGGGCGACACCCTCCAGGCGACCCGCAATGGCGTACACTACGTCATCCAGGGCGTGGGCAGCATGCGCGGCGACTCGAATTCGATCGACCGCATGGCGCGCCTGGTCCACGGCCTGCGGCAAGAGGGCCGTAACATCGAGCACGTCGCCATCCAGCTCGCTGGCGCGGACACGCTGCACCTCGACTACGCGGTGAACTACGCGGGCCAGGGCAAGTCGCGCTCGATGCTCGTGGCGCCACACGCCATCGCCAATCCGAACGACGTGACCCGCCTGCAGGAGCTCTTCGAGGTAGGCGACCGCGGCGTGATGACCGTCTCGCGCGAAGCGATGCTGCGCGGCGCCGCCAACATTTCGTGCCCGAACCCACGCGAAGCCTTCATGAGCGAAGACCGCGCCACCGAGC
>JBDHVB010000084.1:0-21623 GCA_039809465.1 Myxococcota bacterium | reverse complement strand
GCAGATGCAGTTCGGCGATGCGCCAGCTAGCGCACGGCACTGATTATTGCTGGTGCACTCGCGCGGCACGCACTGAAGCGTCACGCCCGAACTTGGATCAGTGTCACAGCACGCGTTCGGATAAGTACCGGCCGGCTGTTGCGGCGCCCCGCAGCTCATCGTCGATGCATCCTGGGTTCCGCAGCGGCAGTGGCCGATGGACAGGTCGCAGACCAACGGTGAGACGCACGACGGCGAGCATGCAACAGGATCGCAACGGAAGCGCGATGGCTGAGTGCAGTCCACGACACATGCACCACTGGTACCACACGCTGCCTCGGGGTCAGCGCACGGGTTGAAGCAACCTCCCGCGCCGCAGCACTGATTGGTGCCGCAGATGCCATCGGTCGTTCCATCGCAATAGCACTCTGCACTATTGCCCTCTGAACCCGCCGGCCGACAGCTCGGGTTCTTATTCGGCTGAGCGGACGAGCAGTTATTGCCGGCACACGGATCCGCGCAGCGGAAGCCAGAGGCCTGTGCGCAGTCATTGATGCAGCGCGTATTCGGCGCCGTGGTGCACGGGTCGGGCTGACACGCGTCATCGCACGTGTTGCTGATGCAGCATTCCGCACCAACGCAAGTGTCTGCACCGCAGCCACAGCGCGTGCTCGGGTTCGGATCCGTCGGATCGCACTGCGGATTCTGGTTCGGGCAAGTCACGCCGTTGCACGGGTTGTTGCAGGTGTAGCCCAGGATGTTGTTGCAATTGCGGACGCACACGCCGGTGCCGCCGCACGGATTGCCCGCGCACGGATCCAAGCAGAGGTCGCGGACATTATCGCCGTTGTTGTCGACGCAGCACTCGCTGCCTGTGCAGAGGTCGCCATCATTGCACTCGCAGCGATCGTCAGGATCACAGAATGGATTCTGCGCCGGGCAGTTGCCCGCGGTGCAGACAGGATTGCAGACGTAGCCGCCCGGCGAACCGCAGCTCGGCGCGCAGATGCCCGTGCCGCCGCAAGGATTGCCGGCACACGGATCGCCGCAGCCACCAGCCAAACAGCACTGGCCCGCCCCGCACACGCTGCTCGAAGCAGCGCACCAGCACTGCGCATCCTGACCACCGTTGATGGCGTGGCACTGCGGGTTGCGGCCACCATTCTGTGTAGAACAGGTGTTACCGGCACACGGATCAGAGCAGCTGTAGTTGTTGCTGTCGTTGCAATTGACGGTGCAACGCGTGAAGCCAGGACGATCATCGTTCGGATTGCCTGGATCATCGGGGCAGCGATTTGGGTTGCAAGGCGTCAGGCAGCCGGTGGGCTCACAGCACGAGCCGCTCGGGCAAACGGTGTCGGGATCCGTGTCGTCGCAGAAGCACTGCGGCGAGTTTGGATTGCCTGGCGTCGGGCGACAATCAGGGTTGCGACCAGTGTTTGCGGTAGCACATGTGTTGCCGGCACACGGATCGACACAGTCGAAGTCCTCGCCAGTCGTACGGCAGACCGTGATGCAACGGGTCTCGTTGCCTGGATCGCTTGCGGTGGGGCATGGATTCGGCGAGCACGGATTAGCGCAGATACCGTTGTCGCTGCAGCATTGTGATGTGTTGCAAATGGCGAACGAGCCGTTCGAGTCGTTCTGACAGCTGCATGCGCCACCGTTCGGATTGCAGTCCGGATTACGAACGTCAGTGCTGCAGGCGCCAGGCGCGCAACCGTTGACGCAGGTGTAACCGCCCGGCGCTGGGCAATTGATTTGGCACGCTTCGTTGCCACAAGGAGTACCTGCACAAGGATTGCGGCAATCGAGCGTGCCGGCGTCGTTCACACAACACTGGCCACCACCGTTGCACAGACCGTCCGTACCGCACTTGCAGTTACCGTCGGCCGGATCGCACGTCATGTTCGGACCGCAGACCACACCAGCGCAGGCGCTCTCGCAACGGAAGCCGTTGGCCTGCGTGCAATCGGGGACACAGCGACGGTTGTCGCCGAACTCCGCCTGGGTGCAGGGGTTCGGATTACACGTGTCGTCGCAGACGAAGTTGACGCCTGGGCCCGTATCGTTGTCGACGCAGCACTGTATACCAGTGCACGCTGCCCCAGGAGTACCGCACAAGCAGGCGCCGCTGCCTGGGTCGCAGACCGTGTTCAACTTCGGACAAACGACGCCACCACAATCGTTGACGCAGCGGTAACCGGCCGGCTCATTACAATCGATGGTGCACAACGGATTGCCGGCATTGCCTGCACATGGGTTCGGGTCACAGGGATTGTCGCAAGCTTGCGTACGGCAGCACTCATTACCACCGCAGGCGCGCGGGTTTGGATACTCGGCGCACAAGCACTGACCCGCGACACAGATCTGGTCGTCGTTGCATGGCGGATCGCAGATGCCTTCCGGACGCAAGCAAATGCCAGGCTGGTCTTCGCGAACAACGCGACAGATCTCACCCTCGGCGCAGCAAGTGCCATTGCAGCAGATCTGCGCATCGCTAGCGCACTGACGGCCGCCATCCGCGCAAGGCACGAACTCGCAGGTATCGATGCAGCTGCCGCCAATGCAGCTCTCGCCCGGGCCACACGAGAGACCCGAGCATGGGCTGCCAATACAAGTCGGGAATTGGATGCCCATGTCGTCCGTTTGGATGGTGCAGGTCCAACCGGCGTTGCACGTGATCGAGTCGCAGAGACTCGGGGTGTTGCAACCGAGTGAGCAAAGGAAGCCGACACCGCAGAAAGCGTCGCCGTCTTCACCGCAAGGCGTGATCTCGCGGCACGTACCGCCAAAGCAGAGCGTACCGTTCGTGCACTGACCGGCTACGCAATTGGGGCCGCCGGTGCAGCCGGGATCCACGCAGGGATCGATGTCGCAGGAGGGAACGCAGTCGCCGTTGACGCAATGCTCGAAGTTGTCGGCGCAACGGACATCATTACAAGCGGCAGCAGTCGGGATACATTGGTATGCGCAGGCGTCGCCAACGCCAGGACACGTGACACCGAAGCACGGCGTGCGACGACAGCGGCCGTCAACACAGGCTTCGCCGTTGCCACACTGCTCGTCGGCACGGCAGAAGTTCTCGGGGACGACTTCGTTGTCACCGCCCGGGAACGGATTGTCCCAGTCGCCTTCGAATTCGTCCGTTGGGGTCGGGTTATCGAGATCGGGCCGAGTATCAGGCACGCAGATCGAGTCCGCGCACATCGACCCAGCGGGGCACGGGTGCGTCGGATCACACAGCGTCTCGCCATAGCGGAGCGGTAAATTACCGGAGCACGCGGCTGCGGTGAGCAGACCGACGAGGGTAGCGGCGTATTGTAGCGTCGCCAAGCGGCGCGTCGATGTGTAGCGAAACACTTGCGCGTCTCCCCGACCGAGATAACTGGAGTACCTAAGCTCTTAGCATTCGACGCGGGGCAATGCCCGGGGAAAATTACGCAAGTGTGGGCATGGGGACCACCTGAGACCCTGACGGACGATCGCTCAGCCGCCGCGGAGCAGGTCGCGGGCGATGACGACGCGCTGGATCTCGCTGGTACCTTCGTAGATTTGGGTCACGCGGCAGTCGCGGTAGAGGCGGGCGACCTCGGATTCTTCCATGTAGCCGTAGCCGCCGTGGAGCTGGACCGCGTCGCGGATGATGCGGTTGGCGGCCTCGGTCGAGAAGACCTTGGACATGGCGGCTTCGCGGCTGAACGGTAGGCCGGTCTCCTTCAGGCAGGCGGCGCGGCAGGCGAGCAGCCATGAGGCGTCGAGCTCGGTCGCCATGTCGGCCAGCATGAACTGCACGGCTTGCTGCTCGGCGAGCGTCTTCTTGAACTGCTTGCGGGTGGTCACGTACTCGCGCGACAGCTCGAGGGCGCGCGCCGCCATGCCGATCGCTTGCGCGCTGATGCCGATGCGGCCGCCGTCCAGGGCGGTCATGGCGATGCGGAAGCCGCCGCCGACCTCGCCCAGCACCGCGTCGTCACCCACCTCGACGTCGTCCAAGGCGAGCGAAACCGTGTGCGAGGCGATGAGGCCCATCTTCTCTTCGGGCTTGCCGGCCGACAGGCCCTTGGCGCCCTTCTCCACCAAGAAGCAGGTGATGCCCCTGGCGCCGTCGTCGCTGGTGCGCGCCCAGACGACGATGACCCCTGCCCCATCGCCGCTGGTGATCCAGGCCTTCTCGCCGGACAATGACCAGCCGTTGGCCGTCTTCTTGGCCTTGGTGGCGAGGTTCGCGGCGTCGGAGCCGTACGCGGGCTCGGACAAGGCGAAGGCGCCGGCGAAGTACTCGCCGCTGACCAGCTTGGGCACGTGCTTCTCGCGCTGCGCCTGGGTGCCGAACTTGGTGATGACCTCGCCGACCATGTTGGTGACGGCCATGGTGACGGCGACCGCGGCGTCCGCTTTAGCGATCTCACGCAGCGCCAAGGCGTAGCCGACGACGCCGGCCTCGGTGCCGCCCAGCGACTCGGGGATGTTCACGCCGAGCAGACCCTGCTCGCCCAGCTCTCTCACCAGCGCGTGCGGAATCGCGTGCTCGTGCTCGCGTTGCTTGGCCCCTGGCGCGACGCGCTGCTTGGCGAAGCGCGCGGCGGTCGCCCGCAACATCTCCTGGCCTTCGGAGAGCGAGAAATCACTCACCGTTCAGCACCGCGCGGGCGATGACGAGACGCTGGATCTCGCTCGTGCCCTCGTAGATCTCGGTGATGCGCGCGTCACGGAAGTGCCGCTCGGCCGGGTAGTCCTTCACGTAGCCGTAGCCGCCGTAGACCTGCAGCGCCTTGGTGGTGACGCGGCCGCTCATCTCGCTGGCGTAGAGCTTCGCCATCGAGGCTTCCTTGCTGAACTTCGCGCCTTTGTCTTTCAAGGTCGCGGCGCGCAGGATGAGCAAGCGCGCGGCGTCGATCTGCGTCGCCATGTCCGCCAGGTAGAACTGGATGGCCTGCAGGTTCGCGATGGGGGCGCCGAAGGCTTCGCGCTCCAAGGCGTACGCACGAGCGCCCTCGTAGGCAGCACGGGCGATACCGAGCGCCTGGGCGGCGATACCGATGCGGCCGCCGTCGAGGGTCGCCATCGCCACCTTGAAGCCGCCGAGCTCCTGCCCCAGCAAGGCGTCCGCTGGAAGCGTCACGTCGTCGAGCGAGATCTGCGAGGTGCTCGAGGCCTTGATGCCGAGCTTGTGCTCGTTCTTGGCGACCACGAAGCCGGGCGCGTCGCACGGCACGATGAAGGCGTTGATGCCCTTCACGCCCTTCGAGCGGTCCGCCATGGCGAACACGATGGCGACGTCGGCCTCGTTGCCGTTGGTGATCCAGTTCTTGGTGCCCTTGAGCACCCACTGGTCGCCCTTCTTCACCGCCGTCGTCGTCTGCGCCGCGGCGTCGCTGCCGGTGGCGGGCTCCGACAAGCAGAAGCAGCCGAGCAACTCGCCGGACGCGAGCTTGGGCAGCCACCGCTTCTTCTGGGCCTCGGTCCCGAACTTCATGATCGGGTCGATGACCAGCGAGTTGTTGACGCTCATGATGACGCCGCACGAGGCGTCACCGGCGCTCACCTCTTCCATGGCGATGGCGTAAGCCACCGTGTCCATGCCGGCACCGCCGTACTCCTCGGGAACCGTAACGCCCATGAGGCCGAGCTCGGCCATGGCCTTCACCTGCGCGGTCGGGAACTCGCCGGTCTCGTCGTGCTTGGCGGCCTTGGGCGCAAGCTCCGCTTTAGCGAGCTCACGCACGGTCTTCTGGAGCAGCTGCTGTTCTTCGGTGAGGGTCAAATCCACGACTATCTCCCGGTGAAGCTGGGGTCGCGCTTCTCGACGAAGGCCTTGGTGCCCTCGCGCATGTCTTCGGTGCCGAAGAGCTGGCCGAAGGAGAGCACTTCGATGTTGGCGGCAGTGTGCGGGTCGGTGCCCATGCCGACTTGCATGGCGTGCTTGGCGGCGCGCACCGCGACCGGTGAGCGCTTGGCGATGGTCCCGGCGAGCCCACGCACCTTCGCCATCAGCTCACCCGGCGACACCACGGCCTGCACGAGCCCGATGCGCGCGGCGGTGGCCGCATCGTAAATGTCGCCGCTGAAGATCCACTCGGCGGCGGCGCCGTAGCCGACCTTGCGGCCCAAGCGCACCGTGCCGCCGAAGCCCGGGATCAGTCCGAGCTTCACCTCGGGCTGACCGAACTTCGCATGCTCGCTGGCGTAGATGATGTCGCAAGCCAGCGCCAGCTCGCAGCCGCCCCCCAGGGCGAAGCCGTTCACCGCGGCGATGACCGGGACCGGCAGCGCTTCGATGCGGTGCATGACGGCGTGGCCGCGGCGCGCGAAGGCGTCCGCTTCAGCGGGCGTCATGTTCGCCATCACGGCGATGTCCGCGCCTGCCACGAAGGCCTTCTCGCCGGCGCCGGTGATGATGACGCAGCGCAAATCGCGGTTCGCTTCGATGGCCGCGCAGGCGGCGTCGAGGCCCGCCAAGACCTCGGGGTTCAGCGCGTTGAGCGCCTTGGGGCGGTCGATGACGACCTCGGCGATGGCCCCTTCCACAGACACACGAACCAGCTCACTCATGGCGAGGTTACTTGGACGGGGGGCCTTCCCAAGTCAACCCTTGGGCTTCGCGAGCTCTTGCACGCGCTGGTAAACTTCGCGCTTCGGAAGATCGAGGACGGCGGCCACCGCGGTCGCGGCGTCACGCGCCGAGAGCCCCGCGGCGAGGACACGCGCGATGGCCTGGTCCATGGCCTGAGCATCGGCGCTCGCCGGCGTGCTCGCCACCGGCCCCAGCACGATGGTCAGCTCTCCCTTGGTTTCGCCCGCGAACTTCGCGGCAAGCTCGCGCAAGGAGCCGCGCGCCAGCTCCTCGTGGAGCTTGGTGAGCTCGCGGCCAACCATCGCGTGGCGGTCGGGCGCGGCTTCGGCGAGCTCGCGCAAGGTGTCGTGCAAGCGGTGCGGCGACTCGTAGAGGACGACGATGCCGTGGTTCACCGCGATCGCCTGCAGAGCGTCCTGCCGCTCCCTACCCTTCACCGGCAAGAAGCCCAGGAAGGTCACCGCGCCTTGGGTGAAGCCCGCGACGGAGAGCGCGGTCGCGAGCGCCGATGCGCCGGGGATCGGCACGATCCGGTGAGCGCCGTCAGCCGCGACGATGGCCACGAGCTCCGAGCCAGGGTCACTCACCGCGGGCGTGCCGGCGTCGGTGAGGAAGGCCACGTCGCCATCCGCTAAAGAAGACAGCACTTCTCTGGCCCGCGCCCGCTCGTTGTGCTCGTGCAGCGACTTCAAGGGCTTCGAGATGCCGAAGTGCGACAAGAGCTGGGCCGAGCGCCGCGTGTCCTCGGCGTAGACGACCTTCACCGCCTTGAGCGTCTCCACGCTGCGAAAGGTCGCGTCCGCGAGGTTACCGATGGGTGTCGCCACCACGAAGAGCGTGCTCATGGACCAACTCGTGAATCGTCGAAGGCATCGCGGATGAGCCGGATGTCATGGGGTGGAATACCAGTGAGCCCGACCACGTCGAAGCGCATGACGGGCCACGGCTGCGGCAGCTCGGCGATGTAGGCGCGGGCGGCGCGAATGACCCTGCCGATCTTGCGCGGCGAGATGGTCTCGAGCGGATCACCCAGGGCGTCGTCGGCCTTGCCACGCACCTCGACGAAGCACAGCACCTCACCGTCGTAGGCGATGATGTCGATCTCGCCGCCGGCGCCGCGATAATTGCGGGTGACCAGCGCGTAGCCCTGCCCCACCAAGTGCGCGCAGGCCGCGTCCTCGAAGGCGCGGCCGATGGCTGTCCGCTCGAGCGTCATGCGCGGGCCACGAAGCGCGTGACGTTGGTCGCGCCTTGAGCGCGCTGCGGCTTGTCGAGCAGGTGCACGACCTGGAAGCCCGCCTGCGCGATGACGCCCAGATAGCGGCGCAAGAGGTCGTCACCACCCGGCATCGACAGCTCGAGCGGCCCCACCACGAGCGGCAAGCGCTGCTCCGCGGGCAACGACGTGAGCAGCGCGCCGCGCACCGCCAGGATGACGAGCTCGCGCAGCGGCGCTGGGAGGTGCTGTGGCGCCTGCACGCCGCTCTCGGTGACCACCGCCATGGCGCCGTCGATGTCCACCTCGATGCGCGTGATCTTCTTGCCGCTGAGGTGCGTGATGAACTGCGTCGAGCGCTGGGTGAGCAGCATCGCCGCCTGCGTGGGGTTACCGCCAAAGTGCTGCAGCGCCAGCTCGAAGGTGCGCGAGAGCTCGTCGGCGCGCTCTTCGCGGATGCCGAGGAGACGGCGCAGGCTCGCGGCCTCCGCTTGCATCACGCCCACGTCGCTCCCGGACATGCCGAGCGTCGCGAGCTCCTTTTCGACGGCGCGGATGGTCGCCTCCAACGCGGTCTTCTCTTCACGTAGGCGGATGAGCTCGGGATCGTCCTCGGCTTCCTGATAGATGCGGCGCGCCTCCGCGGCCTCCGCGCGCGCGGCCTCACGTCCAGTCATGGTGCGGCGCACGTCGTCGACCGAGTCGAAGCCGACCATCGCCGCGAGCTCGTGCGCCTTGGCGATGACGTCGGCGTCGCGATTCTCGATCTGTTCGCGGCGGCGGTCACTCGCCGCCAGGCGCTTCTTGGCGATCGACAGCTCCTCGCGGTGCGACAGGTTCTGCCAGAGCGCGAAGGTCGCGAGCCCGAAGAGCGGGATGTCGAGCATGGCGATGTAACGGAACGGACCGCCAATCGACAGCCCAACCCCCACGGCGACGATGCCGCTCAGCAAGCCCGCCGCTACTCGCCAGTCGATGATCGGGGAATGCTCGGCGGCGCGCACCAGGCGCTCATGCTCCGTGTGCTCTTGCTGCCAGCGCACGAGATCGGCGCGCTTCTGGCGCTCCTTCTCGATGGCCCCCTCGTAGAGCGCGAGGAAGTCCTCCGGGAGGACCTGGAGCTGCGCGTAAGTCGCGAGCCCTGCTTCGGCGCGCTGCACGCGGTCGATGTTGACCGCTTTGGCGTCGATGAGATCATCGACCTCGAGCTTGCGCTGGGTCATCTGATCGAGCTCGGCCTCGAGGTGCTTGCCGCGCGTCTGCATGGCGATCTTCTGCTCGATGGCGGTGAGTCGGGCGCGTGCCGCGGGGTTCTGGGGACGCGGCTTGTCGCTCGGCGGCATGTGATCGCCGGTGAGCGTGAAGGTGTCGGCGAGCAGCGTGCGGTCCTCGATGCCGAGCTGGCTCTTCAGCGCGATGGAGACCGCGTGTGGCCCCTCGGCGACCGGCAAGAACTGACGGCGCGTGGGTTCGAAGGCGTAGAGCTGCGCCCCGCCGCTCGCGAAGTCGCGCAGCAACCGGTAGGTCGCGCCGTCACGGCCGACGAACGTGACGATGCCGCGGCCCTGCTCGTCTCCGCCGACAGGCAGACAGAGCTCGAGCGCCGCGTCGATGACGGTCTCGGGCACAACGCTATCGCAGACGACGGCGTTGTAACCACGTTGGAGCGTGACGGCGGCTTGCATGCGCACGTCACGGAAGGCCTGCAGCGCCAAATCGACCCAGAGCACGGTGTGATTGTCGTGCCGAGCTCTGGATCAGAGCAAGTCTTTGCTCGCGCTTTCGCGCAAAGCTCGTTAGGCCTGAGCCGCGGGAGCTTCGGCGGCGGTCTTGTCGCTGTTGTCGACCGTCTCACGCTCTTTCAAGCGGGCGGCCTTACCGGCGAGGTCACGCAAGAAGTAGAGCTTGGCGCGACGGACGTCACCGTTGCTGACGACTTCGATCTTGTCGATGGCCGGGCTATGGAGCGGGAAGACGCGCTCGACACCGACGCCGTACGACACTTTGCGGACCGTGAACGAGGCGCGGCTGCCGCCGTGGCGCATGGCGATGACGACGCCCTCGAACACCTGGACGCGCTCTTTGTCGCCTTCCTTGATGCGGACGCCGACCTTGACGGTATCACCGGCACGGAAGTTGGCCTCGCGGCGGATCTGCTCTTTTTCGATGCTCTGGACGATGTTCATAAGGCCTAACTCCAAAACGAGGGCGCGGAGCTAACACAGTCGGATCGAACTAGGCAAGCAAGAACGGTCCAAATCCCACCACTTGGCGCGCTTTGCCCCAGCTCCACTCCACCAGCGATCGCCTAGGAAACCGCGAAAACACGGGCTTGCGAGGGCTTATATCCACATGGCACGACGACTGCACAAGGTCCCTGCGTCGCGCTCCGGGGACTCCGTGGCGCGCAATTATGGGGGATACCAAAATGAAGAAGCTTTGCCTGGCCGCTGCACTGACGCTTTCGGCAGCCGCCTCTGCGGCGCACGCGCAATCCGCCGCCACGACGACGACCACGACCAGCACCGATCTCACGACCGGCGACACGGTCACCACGCAGACGCAAACCACCTCGACCGAGAGCGCGTACATCGACCCGGCCAACGGCCGAACCGGCGCGACCGTCATCCCGCCGGCCCGCGGCGACGACCAGCTCTATGCCCGCCAGCACGCCTACAAGCAGGGCCCGGCCAGCGACGCCGGCATCGGCTTCATGGTGGGTGGCGGTGTCGCCAACTTCACCGCCGGCAACGTGCGGGACGCGACGGAGCTCGGCGGCGCTTGGGACGCCCGCTTCGTCTTCGGCACCCGCCGCGTCATCGGCCTCGAAGCCGCCTACGTGGGCTCGGTGAACGACATCAACGCGCTGGGCCTCTCCGGCGACGCGAAGCTCATCGGCACCGGCGTCCAGGGTCTCGCGCGCCTGAACCTCACGACGACCGCTCTCCAGCCGTACCTCGTGGGCGGCGCCGGCTGGAAGCACTACGCTATCGCGAACGAGCGCTTCAACTCGTCGGGTATCCGCAATGACGACAGCATCGTCGAGATCCCGATGGGCGCGGGCTTCGCCTATCACAACGCGGGGTTCATGTTCGACGTGCGCGGCATGTACAACTACGCGATCAACTCGAACATGTTCCCGGGCACTCCCGGCGTCGATGGCCCGGGTGACCTGCACAGCTGGGGCGCGCGCGCCTCGCTCGGCTTCGAGCTCTAACGAAGCCCCGTGCGACTGATGCGACGGCGAGTGACGTAAGTGTTCGGTGAGCGCGACAGGGGGTTTCAATCGCGCGTCACTCGTCCGTCGGCAGCAGCGCGAGCAGATCGGGGCGGTGCTTCTCGGTCAGCGCCCTCGCCTCCCGCCGCCGCCACGCGGCGATTTTTTTATGGTCGCCCGAGCGCAGGATCTCCGGCACGTCGGCGCCGTCGTAGGTCACGGGGCGCGTGTAGTGCGGATACTCGAGCATGCCGGCGCTAAACGACTCGTCCTCGATGGAGCTCGCGTTGCCGAGGACGCCAGGGAGCAGGCGCACCACCGCGTCGACGATGCTCCAGGCGGCCGGATCGCCGGCGGAGAGCACGTAGTCACCCACCGAGACCTCACGGTCGATGTAGCGGCGCACGCGCTCGTCCACGCCCTCGTAGCGGCCGCAGACGATGACCATGCCCGGTCCCGCCGCGAGCTCTCGCGCCATGCTCTGCGAGAAGCGCTCGCCGCGCGGCCCCATGAGGATGACCGGGCCTTGGGTCGCGGCTTTTGCGTCCGTGATAGCGGCATGCAGCGGCGGCACCGCGAGCACCATGCCGGCGCCACCACCGAACGGCGCGTCGTCGACCTGGCGGTGCTTGCCGTGGCCGTACTCCTTGAGGTTGCGGATGGTCACGCGCGCCTCACCGTCGACGAAGGCGCGTCCCGTGAGCCCCGCACGCTCGCTGGTGAGCATGCCCCAGACCTCCGGCACCAGGGTGATGACCTCGACGCCGAAGCTCATTCGTCCCAGAGCCCGGGGATCGGCGCGACCGTGAGCACGCGCGCCTCGCGGTCGAAGCCACGCATGGTGTCGGGCACCATCGGCAAGAGCAGCTCGCCCTTCGGGGCGTCGATGCTCAGGAGATCCTGGCCCGCGCCCGCGAGCACGGCGCCGACCTTGCCGAGCGCGTTGCCGGCCTCGTCCACCACGGACACGCCGACGAGCTCGAAGACGAACGCTTCGTTGGCCTTGGCGCCGGCGATGGCCTGTTTGGGGATCGCCACCGCCGCGCCGGTGAGCTGGTCGCGCACCAGGTCGCGGTCGCCGAAGCCCTCGAAGGTCACGAGGTACGCATCACCGCCAGAGCGGACGCTAACGATGGTCGCATCGCGGGTCACGCCCTTGCGGGTGAGTCGTACGACCTCGAGGTCGGGCAGCTCGACGGACGGATCGTCGGGCATGAGACGGACTTCGCCGCGCACGCCATGCGCGCGGCCAAGTACGCCAAAGCGGACCCAGGAAGGGTCTTCGCTCAGTCGAGGATTTCGAGGGTCGTGTTCTTGCCCTCGGGCTGGATCGCGGCCAGCAAGGTGCGGATCGCGTGCGCCGTGCGGCCGTTCTTGCCGATCACGCGGCCCCGGTCCTCCGGCGCCACCCGCAACTCGATCACGTCCTCGCCTTCCTCGCCGGGAGCCTGGTTGACGCTCACCGACTCCGGCTGCTCCACCAAGGCCTTGGCGATGTACTCCACGAGGTCTTTCATCGGTCACTGGACCCCGGCGCGCTTGAGCAGCTGCTTCACCACCGGCGAGGTCTGAGCACCGGCGTCGAGCCACTTCTTGGCCTTCTCGGTGTCGAGCTTCAGCTGGGTGTCGGCGGCGACGAGCGGGTTGTAAACGCCGAGCTGCTCGAGGAAGCGGCCATCGCGCTTGCAGCGCGAGTCGGCGGCAACGATGTGATAGAACGGGCGCTTCTTCGTGCCATGACGCGCCATACGCAAGATAACTGCCATCTGAATCTCTCCGTCAACGAACCTTAGGGCGCGGGCCTATAGCATCCTGGATTACGAATTTGCAACCCTAATGGACCAGGGAAGCTAGTTGCGCAGGATCACCTGGGTCCCCGGGACACCGCGCGACGCGTCGTCGGCGTTGGTCGGGTTCATGCCCACCAGGGTGTCCGCTCCCGCGTAGGTGATGAAGACCTGGGGCGTGCGGGCTCCCTTATCGTTGGGGCCGGGCTGATAGACGAGGATGTCGCCCGGGAGGCTACCCGCCGAGCCCAAGGTGTTGCCGCTCGAGGCGTAGGCGCGGCCGGTCAAGTACGGGCGGAAGGCGTCGGTCACGATGACCGAAAAACGAACATCCCGGGCGAGGAGCGGGTTCTGGCCATTGGCCGCGAGGACCTTGCCGTCAGTGTCGTAGCGGTTACAGGCGCTGATGCTCGTCCCCGGATTCGTCAGGAGATCCTGGCGCAGCTTGAAGATGATCGATTCGTTGTTGGCGACATCGCCGCCGGGTCCGAAGCGATCAGCGAGGCCGAGGCGCCAGATGGCGGCGTTCGCGCGGCTGACCAGGAACTGATCGCCGGCACGGATGCGGTAGGCGATGCGGCCGCCGGCGAGGAAGCAGCTAGTCGGCAATGCCGGCGTGTCGTCGTCCGTCACGATCTCGATGCGGACGCGGTCCTGATCGTCATCGGACTTCGTGACGCTCGCGATGCGACGCTCGAACGTGCAGACGCGGCGGTCCTGATTGATTGCGGCGAGGCACTCCGGAGTCGACGTTGGCGCGCTCAGGATCTCGAGGATGTCGCCGGGGTGCGGATCCGCCGGGTCATCGCTCCGCGGCCGAACGCGCTGGAAATCCTCGGTGTGCAAGCCAACATCGGTGAAGACCAAGCCGAGGTCGAACACGGGATTGCGATCGCTGTCGAGGACGGGGAGGCCGTCGGCGTCGAGCCGTGGCTTCGGGATCAGCTCACCGCCGCCGTTGCTGCGGTCGAGGCCAGGGATGACGCCCTCCCAGGTGAAGTCCCAGCGGCCCTGCCGTGCCAGCGGACCCGACGCTTGGGTCGCGAGCAGCGGGATGTTCCCCGCGAGAACGACGAGACCACCGCCGCCCGCATCCTCGGCGCACGCGAAGCGCGACCTGCCTGGTATTTCGACGCAGGCGTCGAGGTAGTTCGCGAGCTGGTAGCGTGAGAAGTCATCGAGCGTCGCGCCGTTGTCGACCCGCTCGGCATCGACGTCGAGCGCGGGTCGGCCGCACGCGGCGCTCGCGAGCTGTGGTGTGAGCGGCGCGCCGGCGCTCACCTTGAGCGGCATCCAGTAGATGTCGCCGGTCGCGCGATCACCCTCGGTGACCACCAAAGCGTACTCGCCGTACTGCACCGAGAAGGCGCTGTCGCGGCTGTCTTCCTCGTCGCTGATCTTGCCGTCGTTATCGAGGTCGAGGTCACCATCGTTGCAGCTGTAGACGAGCGGCTGGTGGCCGGCGCTCACGCCGAGGGTCGCGATCAGGCTTGGCGCGCCGTCCACGTAGACGGCGGTGTAGAGGGGCTGTCCGCTCTGGCGGATGCCACCCGCGCCGTCCTTGTCGACGCAGATGTCCTCATCGGACTTCTGGGCGAACTCGCAAACCGCGTAAATAGGAGCACCGCTCGCGTCGATGCCGCTCGCGTTGACGTTCATGCCCGTCGCGCAATTGCTGAGGCAGCGCGGCTGTGGCGCATACAGAGGGTCGGCGTCGAACACGGCCCAGCTCGCGTCGTGCGCGCCCGACATGACGACGACATCTCGCGATTGCGGACGGCCGACGAGCAGCACCTCGTCGTCGCGCGCCACGGCGATGGGCCCACCGACGCCTCCGATGTCACGGCGCTCGACGCTCGCGCTGGCGCCGAGGCCGACGCGCACGACCTCGCTCGCGGTGTTGTCGGTGGCGTACAGGTAGGCGCCGTCCCATGAGATCGCGATGCGCTGCGGCTCGCCGCCAATGTCATAGGCACGCACCGGCACGAAGAAAGGCCCCGCGACCACGTTGCCATTCTCGACGGCCGTCCTGAGGTCGACGACGAGCACGCTGCCGCTCGCCGCGAGCGAGATGTACACGCGGGCGAGACAATTCTGACCAGCGGTGTCCTGAGGGCACGGCGTCGGCGAGACCACCATGTCCGTTGGCGTCGCGCCGCGCTGCGTGAGGGCGAGCTCCACGTCATTGCCCAGGAGGTCCGTGGCCTTGAGGAACGCGTCGGCGTCCAGCAGCAAGAGCGAGCTGCTCGCCGAGTCGAGGACGATGACGTAACGCTTGTCCTCGCTCGCGGCGAGGCGCGTCGGCCGTGAGCCCGCGGGGATGCGCAGCGGGAAGTACAAGTTCGGCCCGCGCACGAAGTTGATCTCGGTGAGGTCGTTCGTGGTCGGCAGGTTGATGATCTGCACGGTGTCTTCGTCGGCGTTGGCGACGAACAGGCGCGGCACCTCGGTGCCCGCGATCGCCATGCCGATCGGCTGACCGAACGACGTGGTGGTGAGCTGCAAGCGGTTGTTGCAGCCAGCGGCGATGGCGACCGCGATAGCGGCGAACAATGAGCGGCGCATCATTAGCGGAACCTGCGGCCGTCGGGGAGCGACGACTCAATCGTTCTCTGGACCCATTGCGACGGGTCGGCAGAGGTCACGTCGAACATGGTGATGCCGTGGCTCAAGAAGCTGGTGACGAGCACGTAGTCACGTGTGCCCCCGCCGCCCGACGGCGCGAACTGAACCGAGCGCACGGTGACCGGGCCTTCGCCGGCGCTGCGGTCGAAGCGGGTCAGTGAGTCGAGGCTCGCGGTCCCCACGCGGATGAAGTGCAGCGCATTGTCGTTCAACGTCGCGGTCACGAGCAGCGGCGGCGCGCTCGTCCGCTCGACATAGGCCACCGACTGCGGCGTGCCGGGCACCGCGAGCGACGCGATGACGTCGTACTCGGGGCGCACGACCGCGCGGACCTGGTCGTTCGCGAGCAGCACGTTGCGGGTGCGTGGATTCGCGTCGAGCATGATGATGCTGTCGGCGCTCGCCGTGGACGGTTGCGGGTAGCTGATGGCCGCGTAAGCGCGGGTGCCAGCTTGGTTGAACACGAGGTCGGCGAGCGTGAAGCCGCCGGACTGCGCGCGCAGATCGATACGCGCGATGCGGGCGCGGTTGTTGAACTCGACGGTCGCGAAGTCGGTCTGCTCCGTGACCGCGAACTCGTACTGATCGAAATCGAAGCTGAAGATGGTCGCCGAGCTCACGCTGTTCTGGGTGCTGCGCGAGCCAATGGCGATGTAACGCGGACCCGGCGCCGGCGTGGTCTCGGGCGGCGTCGGAGGCACCAGCGAGCGAGGACGCGGCGCGACGATGGCGCTCGTCTGCACGGAGATGCCGTTGGCGGCGCTCGTGAGCTCGATGGACCGCTGGTTGGTGAGGATCTCGGGGCCCGCGAGGTCGAGATCGAGGAAGGTCACGACGCACAAACCGATGTAGCTCGTGAGGTAGCCGACCATGACGGTCTGCGGCTCGTTCGGGTTGCTGGGGTCGAGCTTCGGCAAGAAGCGCACGCCGTACGGATCGTGGAACTGCTCGATGATGAAGCCATCATCGAAGCCGTCGGTCGTGAAGCGATAGACGTGACGCGCGTCGCAGTCGGTGCGGCGGTCACCCGCGTCGAGGCCGCGCTCGGCGCCTGGATCACCGCAGTTGATCGAGCCGTCATCGGGGTTACGCTCGAAGACGACGATCTGATTGTTGGCGCGGAACGTCGCGATGAGGAGCGTCCCGTCGTCGTTCATGCTGAGCTCGCCGCCGAGCGACGGCACCAGCAGCGTCTGGACGATGGCTTCCTGCGGCGTCGTGGCGTTACCGCTCGCGATGGCGTCGAGATCGATGACCGACAACCAGCCGGTGTTGAAGCGCTGCGACCAGTTCGTGGAGATGACGTAGCCGTACTGCGCGCCGCCGGTAGTGGCGGCGACGGTCATGCCGAGCGGAAAGAAGATGTCGGCATCGGGCGCTGGGCGTCCATTCAGCTCGCGGCGACACGCGCTCGTTCCCCCGAGCATCGAGAGGACGGCAAAAACGGCGGCGACACGAAGAGCGCTGGACGACACGCGCGCCTCTATAAGCAGTGCAAGGCAATGGCGCAAGCCGGTCTCTAGCTTGCTAAGTGTTTGCTTTTGCCTGGGAAGCGCTGCTAGCTCTGCGCCTCGAGTCGCGCTGCGTTGCGCGATTTCGTCCACAACGTTTCAGGAGCAGACATGCGTAAGCTACTCGGGGTTCTTGCTGTTTCGGTGCTCGGCGTCGCGTCGGTTGCTAAGGCGGCCCCGTATGGCACGGCCGGTTGCGGCTTGGGTTCGATCGTGTTCGGCGATGACGCCGGCATCGTTCAGATCTTCGCGGCCACCACCAACGGTACGTTCGCGACCCAGACCTTCGGTATCACGTCGGGGACGTCGAACTGCGTCGACGTGGGCCGCTCGGCCTCGGTCGACCAGGAAGCCTTCGTCAAGATGAACTACGCCAGCCTCATGCGCGACGCGGCGGCCGGCAAGGGCGAGTACCTCTCGGCCATGGCGACCCTGCTGGGCTGCGAAGTGCCGGCGCACGAGAGCTTCGCGCAGGTTGCGCAGTCGAAGCACGAAGTCATCTTCGCCGAGAACGCGGAGCCGTCGATGGCCCTCGACTCGATGAAGGCCGAGGCTCGTAACAACGAGACCTTGAAGAACAGCTGCACGCGTTTGTAATCAGCAGCTCGTCCTAGAGTCGCGCGGGGTCGTTCGCTTTCGTGGCGAGCGGCCCCGTTCGTTTTTGGCCCGCCGTGATTGCCCTCCTCCTCACCACCCTGCTCGCCGCACCCTCGCCCGCCGCGAAGCACGAGCTCATCGCCAAGTCGCGTGAGCTTCGGCTCTCCGAGCAGCGCGAGTGGCGTCTGCTATTGCATACAGAGCCCGGCGGTGAGCTGAGCGATGCGGACTCGCCGGATTTCTTCTTGTCACCCGAGGGTAAAGAGGATCCGCAAGCCGAGCTCGAGGCCGACATCGCCGCGTTCATGGAGCCGCTCGAGACGGTCGTCGGCGAAGGCTTGACCGAAGAAGCCTTGGACGCCTCGCCGTTCTGCACCTTCCCCGCGCGCTTCGCCTTCCTCGATGCGCGGCTGGGCCTCGCCGCCGCTGGGGCTCCGACGCCGTCGTGTCCCGCCTACGTGAAGTGGCGCGCGACGCTCGCGCCCGCCGGTATCTCGATGATCTTCGCGTCGGCCTTCTTGAACGCGCCGGCGTCGATGTTCGGTCACACCATGCTGCGCGTCGACCGCCGTGACGCGCAGGGCCAGGCGCTGCTCGCGAACATCTTGAACTTCGCGGCCTATCCCACCACCACGAATCCGTTCGCCTACACCGTGCTGGGTCTGACCGGCGGCTTCCCCGGGCGCTTCTCGGCGCTGCCGTACTACGTGAAGGTTCAGGAGTACTCCAACATGGAGTCCCGCGACCTCTGGGAGTACCCGCTCGCTTTCACGGACGAGGAGCTGGCGCGCCTGCTGTCGCACGTGTGGGAGCTCGACCAGACGCACTTCGACTACTACTTCATCAGCGAGAACTGCTCGTATCACCTCTTGTCGCTGCTCGAGGTGGCGCGCCCGTCGCTGCACCTGCGCGAGGACTTTCCGCTCCACGCCATCCCCACCGACACGCTGAAGTCGACGCTGCGAAGCGTGGAGCTGCGCGCGCCGCGCGTCTACCGCGCCTCGCACACGCGCACGATGAACGCGCGCTACAAGCTCATGACCGGCGACGAGGTGGAGCTCGCGCGCAAGCTCGTCGAGAACCCCGAGTGGGATCCGAGCATCTTGCAGCCCTTGGCCCCCGAGCGCCGCGCCTTGGTGCTGGACGCCGCGGCGGACTACCACAAGTTCGAGACCGGCTTCACGCCCAACCAGGACACCGAAGCCGGCCGCCCCGGCAAGAAGCGCGAGCTCCAGCTCGCCCGCGAGCGCGGCAAGGTCGGCGCCGATGCCCCACCGTTCACCGTCGAGCCTCCCACCGCCGAGCCCGAGTCCGAGCACGAGAGCATGCGCGTGGGCTTCGGCTCGGGCATCACCAACCGCGGGCGCGTCTTCGGCGAGCTCTCCTGGCGCGGCTCGTTGCATGATCTGCTCGACCGCCCGAACGGCTTCGTCCCCTACTCGCACATCGAGATGCCGAACATCGTGCTGCGCCTGCGCCCTGACCGCTATAGCGACGGAGGCGGCGATGCCGAGCACGCCATCATCATCGACAAGCTGGCGCTCGTCAGCATCACCTCGCTCACGCCGCACTCGGGCTGGGTGAGCTTACCGTCGTGGCGCGTGAGCTTCGGCGCCGAGCGCCTGCGCGACCTCGGCAACTGCGACGACTGGAGCTGCCTCGCCGGCATGCTCAACGGCGGCATCGGCTACACCTTCGGCTCGCGCATGCTCGGCGGCGAGGTCTGGTACGGCTTCTTCGACCTCAACGTGTGGGGCGGCCCGAAGCTCCACCCCAACTACCGCATCGCCCCCGACGTCGCGCTCGGCTCGGCGATGCGCGTCACCTCGTTCTGGCAATCCCACATCGAGGGCAAGCTCCGCTTCGACGCGCTGGGCGATACCCGCGCCGGCAGATGGGTGCCCATCGTCGAGGTCGGTCAGAATTTCTCTCTGTCGCCGAACGTCGCTCTGCGCATAAGAGGAAGTATCTGGCGCGATTCGGCTGAATCGGCGCTGAGCTTGTACGTCTACTACTGACGTTTTGGTTTCGGAGGGTCCCCCACATGTCGCGTTGGCTGATTGCCCTGGCAGCGCTCGCACTTCCCCTCTCGGCGCACGCCGGCACCATCGTCGTGTTCCCGCCGCAGACCACCAACGTGAGCCCCGGTGAAGCCGACGCCGCCGGCGCCTTGCTCGCGGAAGGCTTCAAGGCTGCATCCGGCGACACCGTCATCGGCCCCGCGCAGTCGAGCGAAGCGCTGCGCGGCAACGCGTCGCTCGCCGAGGCCGCCAAAGCGTTGGGCGCTGACCGCTATGTCGAATCGTCGCTCGTCGGCCTGCAGAAGAGCCTGGTGCTCTCCGCGGACCTCATCGACGCCAACGGCAGCCGCCGCCACCGCCAGATGACCCTCGCCACCCTCGACGACATGCAGCCCGCGAGCGAGCGCATCGCCCGCGCCCTGCTCGAGAACTCCGACATCACCGCGAACCAGACCGTCGACACCGTCACCGACCGCGAAGCCGAGGGGCTGAAGCGCAAGAAGGCCTACCGCATCGGCGGCTTCCGCATCGGCATGCTCATGCCAGTCGCCAAGGGCTACCAGTTCGACCCGGGCTTCGAGATCCTCTACGACCTGCGGCTCGAGCAACGTAACTATTTTCTCACCATCGCGACCGGCGCCGTCTTCGGCATCGGCGGCGAGCACCCCGCCCTCGGCGGCTGGCTCCTCGAGCTGGGCGCGGCGTGGTACCTCTCCGACGGCGACTTCGCGCCGTACATCGGCGGCGGTGTCTCACCGCGTATCATCAGTGTCGACGAGGTTCGATTCGGCCTTGCGCCTTACGCCGTCCTTGGCGCCACCTTGGGACGCACATCCACGGCGAGCTTCAGCTTCGAGCTGCGCGCCGCACAGAACGTCCTGAAGCAGAAGTTCGAGGTCGGCACCCCCGGCGTCCGCGTCAAGGAAGACGTGTACCCGACGGAGCTCGGCGCGTTCATTGGGATCTGGTGGTAGCGCGGCTCAAAAGTCGACCGGGTCGCTCCATTCAATCTCAGATTCGAGATACGACTTCTTCCGGTCGAATGACGCGAAGAAATACTTTAGGCAATTGTCGAGAGCATCAGCCACGGAATCACCAGCACCGCCTATCCAGTCAGGTGCCCCGTTGACCAACACCGCGACGTTCGGAAACGCTAGATATTTGCCGTCAGGACGTTCGAACACACGAATTTTGCACTTCGCGTTGGGCATAATCCCCCCAAGCGAGACTTCGAATTCCTCTGCTAAACGCATGACGGCAACGTTGTGTTTTAATGCGGCGTTCTTCCAATCCATTCTGCCGTCTTAGCAGAGAATGAGATCGGTCGGCGGGCGGCTCGCCTTCGCGCGTTTGGCGACGGGCGGAGTGGTTAGAGTGCGATAGACGACGAAAACTTTGGGGTTTTCGTCTATCGCAACAGGTTGAGCAAGCATGGCACGCCGGTCGCGAAGCGTACGCCAGCTCTGAGCTGCCTGCTCACCTGCGCGCCGAGTGTGTCTGGGACAACTGAGAAGCCCAGCACCCTACCTGCGGCAAACGCGCTTGAACGAGCATAGCGCGCAGCGTGTCACGTCATCCGTCATCGGGAACCGCTCGACGGTCGGTTCCCCCGCGGCGAGCTCGCGCATGTGCTTTACGGATTCGCGCACCTGGGTCTCGCCCCACTCGAGGTCGGCGGCCGAGAGTTGAATCTCGACGACCTCGTTGGTCTCGAGGTACGCGAGCACGGCGCGTGTGATGTCCGCGACGCCCCAGGCGCGCTTGGCGTACGCGGCGTAGACTGCGAGTTGGAGTTTTTCGTCGTCGAGGCGGGGCTTGCCGGTTTTCCAATCGACGAGCACGACGCGCTCGTCGTTGTCGCGGTAGGCAAAGTCGGGCTTCACGACGATGGTCGCGCTGTCGAGCTCGAAGCTGGCGGCGGATTCCAGGGCGAGCCAGCGGAACGCCGGCGTGCTGCGGATCGTGTCCACAAGTGGCAGCTTCTCGAAGGCGCGCAGGCACGCTTCCATGCGGTCGCGCTGATTGCGCCACTCCTCGCGCGTCACCTCCTCGCGGTACTCGTGCTCGAAGAAGGCGTACTTGAAGGCGGGGTT
>JBDHVB010000083.1:0-21813 GCA_039809465.1 Myxococcota bacterium | reverse complement strand
GACTCGTTGACGCTCACCACGATGACGCCCTCCACCTTGGCGGCGACGAGCGCCTTGCGGACGAAGGCCTCGGTCTCGCGGCCATGGGTGCCGTTGCCGATCGCGATAGCGTACGGGGCGTGCTTGGCGACGAACGCCAAGAGCTCCACCGCGGCGGCCTCGGGCTTTTGCGTGGGGAAGATGGTGATGGTGTCTTCGAACTTGCCGGTCATGTCGACGGCGGCGCACTTGCAGCCCGTGCGCACGCCGGGGTCGATGCCGATGACGCTGCGGGCGCCCAAGGGGGCCGCGAGCAGCAGGCTCTTCAGGTTGGTCGAGAAGACGTCGACGGCCTCGCGGTCGGCGCGCATCTTCACGTCCACACGCACGTCGGTCTCGACGTTGGGGACGAGGATGCGGTCGTAAGCGTCCTGGATGGCGCTGCCCAAGTCCTTGGCGAACGGGGAGGCGGCGTTGACGCCCATGATGGCGTGCATCTTGGCGAGCAATGGCGCCCCATCGAGCTCGACGCCGAGCTTCAAGACGCCCTCGCGCTCCCCGCGGCGGATGGCCAGGAAGCGGTGCGACGGGATGGTTTTGAAGGCCTCTTTGAATGCGTAGTACTGCTCGAACTTCGTCGGGCCGCGGGTCTTCTCGGGGACCGGGGCGCTGACCACGGTGCCGGTCTCGACCATGGCTGTGCGGATCATGGTGCGGATCTCGGCGTTGTCGGCCACCACCTCGGCGGCGATGTCGCGGGCACCCTGGAGGGCCTTGTCGACGCTCTTCACGCCGCGCTCCTCGTTCACGTAGGCGGCCGCTTCAGCGGTCGGGTCGCCGATGGTGCCTTGCTCGAGGATGCGCTCGGCCAAGGGCATGAGGCCCTTCTCGATGGCCATGGTGCCGCGGGTGCGGCGCTTGGGCTTGAAGGGGGCGTAGAGGTCTTCGAGGGCGGCCTTGGTGTCCGCCGCCATCAGCTTGGCCTCGAGCTCCGGGGTGAGCTTGCCTTGCTCGCGCACCGAGTTGACGATGGCGCCGCGGCGGTCTTCGAGCTGGGTCAGGTACTCGTTGCGCTCCTGGACCTGGCGGATCTGGACCTCGTCGAGGTTCCCCGTCGCCTCTTTGCGATAGCGGGCAATGAAGGGGACGGTGGCGCCGTCCTTGAACAGGGCGAGCACCGCGTCGATCTGACGGGGGGCGACATTCAGCTCGCTGGCCAGCAGCTCGGATCTCGAAACCTTCAAGGGACATCAACTCCGGATTGCGGCCTACGGCGCTCCATTGCTACCTAGACCCTAATGCTGTCGGTGTACGTGCTTGAGAACGGCATAACCGTCAAGAAGGTGCCGTGGAACGAAGACGGGACCATGCCCAAGGGCGCGGTCTGGATCGATCTTCTCGAGCCCACCACCACCGAGGAAGAGCTCGTCGAGACCGTGCTCGGGGTCAACGCCCCGACCCGCGAGGAGATGGAGGGCATCGAGTTCTCGAGCCGCTTCTACGAAGAGGGCGACGGCATCTTCATGACCGCGACGCTCCTGACGCGCGCCGACACCGACGAGCCCGAGAACATCGCCTGCACCTTCATCCTCACCAAGGACCTCGTCGTCACCATCCGCTATGGCAGCGCGCGCGCTTTCAGCATCTACGAGAGCCGCATCTTGAAGCACCCGACCTTCTGCTCCTCGGGCGAGCTGGTGCTCATCAACCTGCTCGAGACACTCGTCGAGCGCATGGCCGACGTCCTCGAGGCCGTCGGCCGCCAAGCCGAGGACGTCTCGCGGCTCATCTTCAGCTCGCGCGCCATCGGCGGTGACGCGGCACCCAAGCCGCGCAAGCACCTGGTCCGCAAGCAGCTCAACATCGACGACGAGAACACGCTACAGCAAGTCTTGCGTAAGCTCGGCCGCCAGAACGAGCTGATCCACAAGGCGCAGGACAGCATCGTCAGCATCACGCGCCTGCTCGCCTTCTGGCTCAACGTGAAGCCCGCCTGGTCGCAAGAGTCGGTGCGCACGCGGGAGAAGAGCGTCTCGCGCGATCTGCGCGCGCTCGGCGAGCACGCCGCCGCGTTGTCCGCTAAAGTGTCCTTCTTGCTGGACGCGAACCTGGGTCTCATCAACATCGAGCAGAACAACATCATCAAGTTGTTCTCGGTCGTCGCGGTCGTCTTCCTGCCGCCGACGCTCATCGCCAGCATCTACGGCATGAATTTCAAGTTCATGCCCGAGCTCGGCTGGCATCTCGGCTATCCGCTGGCGCTCTGTTTGATGGTGGTCTCGGCCATCACGCCGTACTGGTACTTCAAGCGCCGCGATTGGCTGTGATGCTCCTGGCTTACGCACTGTTCGTGGCGGCGAAGGCGGCGGAGCCCCAACCGTTCGAGGGCGTCCTCTACGTCGAGGCGACCATCGAGCAGGTCGGCACCGTGACGAGCCGCGTCCTCGTCCGCAAGAACGGTGACTCGCGCGTCGATAGCGCCAGCGGCGACATGCAAGTGAGCATGCTGCGCTGGCACGACCAGGCGGACCGCGTCGTGCAGCTCTTGCACGACCAGAAGGAGTGGGTCGAGCTGTCCGCGACCGCGGTCGGCGCTTCGTTGCCGGAAGGCCCGCCCGAGCCGCCCAAGTCCATCGACGTGAAGCCGCTCGGCAAGGAGAAGATCAACGGCGTGATGACCGAGCACGTCCAGCTGCGCGAGCTGCCGCAGGGCGCCGTCATCGACGTCTGGCTGACCCGCGACATCATCGTCGGTGGCGCGTTCACGCTGATTGCGCCGGAGATTGGTAACGACCAGCGCTTCGGCGACGCCTTGGTGCGGCGCGGCTTCGGGGGTTACCCCATGAAGGCGGTGAGCAACGAAGCGGGCCATGTGATCACGGTCGTCACCGTGAAGGTCGAGCGGCGCAAGATCACCGACGAAGAGCTCGAGATCCCCAAGAGCTACGCGAAAACGGTGCCGCCCAAGGCCGCCGCCGACGCGGAAGCCAAACCCCCACGAGGAGAAGACAATGGAAACAGGTGACAAGGCCCCCGCGTTCAAGCTGCCGTCGACCGAAGGTGGCGAGAAGTCGCTCAAGGACTACGCGGGTAAGAAGCTCGTGCTCTACTTCTATCCGAAGGACGCGACCCCAGGCTGCACCCAGGAAGCGTGTGATTTCCGCGACAACATGGCGCGATTGAAGAAGCGGGGCGTCGCGGTGGTGGGGGTCTCGAAGGACTCGCTCGCGTCGCACGAGAAGTTCCGCGCGGCGCAGAAGCTGCCGTTCGAGCTGCTGAGTGACGCGGATAGTGCTGTCGCTAAAGCGTACGGGGCTTATGGCGAGAAGAATATGTATGGGAAGAAGGTGATGGGGACGATTCGTACGACAGTGCTGATCGACGAGAAGGGCAAGGTGGTGAAGGTGTGGTCGCCGGTGAAGGTGCCGGGGCATGTCGAGAAGGTGCTAGAGGCGCTCGAGGAGCACTGAGGCTCTTTCTGATCGATTGATCGCCACGCCACGTGCTACGGTTGACAAGTGCGCGTTGTCAGACGACCAGCCATTCGCGACCCGCAGCCGCCGCGCGCGGGCGCGCCACACGCAAAGAGCCCACTCGGCGCTCAGCCCGTGCGCGATGGTGTAGGCGAGCCTGGCCTGAGCAGCGCGGCCACCGCCGCTGCCGTGCTTGGGAAGTCGGGCGCGATGAGCGTCTCGTCGCTCACGTCCGGCACGTTACTGCAAAGCAAGCTCGCGAGCCTCGTCACCGCCGGCGCGGCGCCTCCGCGCAACGACCTCGGGGGAGCCATCGCGCAAGCGCTCTCGCACCCCGCGACGCTGGAGGCGCTACGGGGACTTTCCCTCGGAGGGCGCGCCGCCGCCATTGGCGAGATCGTGCAGTTCACCGTCCTTCACGGGGGGACCCACGACCTCGAGACCTACCTGCGTGATCTCGGCTCGAAGGCGTCGTCCACGCAACGCTTGAGCACCTCCGTCGCGCGTCGCCTTGGGGTGAGCCTCGAGAGCGAGCGCGGCAAGCGGTACGTGTTCGATTTCATCAAGACGAACTACACGCTCAAGGGCATCACGTATCACGGTTGCGACGCCACGCGCCTCACGTCGATCCGCGAGCGCGGTCTCGTGCTCGAGGAGTCGTCTGCAATGGCGGATGAGATCGCGCGCATCGCGAAGATCGCGAAGCGCATCCACCAGCCCATGCTCTTGGGGTGGCGCTCGGTCAACTCGGAAGGGAAGATCTTCACGAGCGACAGGCCGGGAATCGCCTGCAACTACGCCCTGCGCTCCCCGGAGTGGTTCTCGCAGCTCGTTTGCGGTGGCTCTCACATTCCCAACGCCCCGCCTTACGACAAGCTCGCGTTCGAGAATCGCGACAGAGCCGCGGCCCGCCGCAACCTCGAGTTGTTTTGTGAGGCGGCGATGGCGCGGGAGCCCAGGGTGCGCATGACGCCCGACGAGCGCGTGGCCGTTTTGGAGTTTTTCGAGATGGCTTGGACGAAGCTCGTACCGGCGGACTCCGGCCCAGGGGTGGTCGTGCTGTCGCTGCCCGAAGCGGGACTGGACGAGTTTTTGGGAACCTGGGGGAATAGCCGTGCGTTCAAGCGTGGCTACGACTTCGATTTTGCGCTCAAGGTTTTACTCAACGAGCTCGGCGAGTACGATCGGCGTTTCACCGATGACATTGCGCCGGAATGCATCGTTGCAAGCGCGCGGTTGGATGCTTTAGCGGAAGTCGGTCATCGGTAGTCGGCAATCGCGGTCGGCGATCAGTCATCCGCCATCAGCTTTGCGCTCCCGATAAGCCCGCACTCTCTCCCTCGTCCCGCAATCCGCTTCCGCGCACCACCGCCTCTTCCCGTTGCGCGATGTGTCGATGAACAGCCAGCCGCACGAGTGGCCGGGGCACTCCTTGATGGCCACGTCTTGCGCGTTGACCGCGAGCTCGGCCGCGGCGTGGGCGATGCGGTCGAGGATGGTCGTTGGGTCGTCGGTGTGTGTCCATTCCCAGGTGATGCTGTCGTGCTTGCTCACCAGCTTGCGGCGGTTCTGTGCTCGCTCTGCCGCGGCTGCCAAGGTGTCGAAGCGCTCGGTGGGGGGCGTTCTTTGGGCCGCGATAGCGGAGAAGACGTCGTGGACGACCAGCCGGAGCTTTCTCGCCTCACGGAGCAAGCGGGCCGCGGCGTCGGGCTCGGCGTCGAGCAGACGCTGGAGGCTGCGCGCCTCGACGTCGTCGATGATGCTCGAGCGCTTGGCCCAATCGAGGACATCACCCCCCGCCGCGAAGCTGTCGCGCACGCCATGATTCCAATCACCGATGGTGTTGACGAAGTCGAGGGCAGGGTGGCCGCCCAGGAGCTTCAGCTTGCTGACGGGGGTCGGTGGGTTCATGACGATTGCGCTTGCCTGTAACGGCTATTGTTTATATTATCCGTTACGTGGTCGCATGACAAGGAGGGGTTCCTGTGGCTGCTGTATCCGATGCTTCATGGGCCAGGCGAGCGCGTTGCGCCGCGGTCGTGATCGCCACTCTGACGTTGAGCGCACAAGTCGTGAGCTTCGGCAGCCGCCTCGCGCAAAGCCACGCGCGCCTGCTCTCCGACGTCACGGGCTCGCTCGTGCTCTTCATGGTCCGGGCGCTGCGCGAGGCGCGCTCCCTCGACATGGGCTTTGGCGTGTTGGTGGGGGTGTTGGCGCTTGGAGTGTTGTTGGGAGTCGCGCTCGAGGCGGGGTTGCGGAGGCTTCCAGAGGTCGATGACCGCTCGCCGATCATCGACCTCCGATAACCGTCCCTACTTCTTTGCTGCTTCGTACAGCTTGTTCGCGCTGTCCCAGTTCACGGCGCTCCAGAAGGCCGTGATGTAGTCGGGGCGCTTGTTTTGGTACTTCAGGTAGTAAGCGTGCTCCCAGACGTCGAGGCCGAGCACCGGGGTCTTGCCTTCCATGAGCGGCGAGTCCTGGTTGGCGCTCGAGCTCACTTCGAGCTCGCCGTTGCCGTCGACGACCAGCCAGGCCCAACCCGAGCCGAAGCGCTTGGTCGCGGCTTCGCTGAACTGCGTCTTGAGCTTCTCGAGGTCGCCGAACTTCTTGGTGATGGCGTCGGCGAGCTTGCCGGTCGGAGCCTTGGGACCGCCGGGTTTCAGCCAGGTCCAGAAGAGGCTGTGATTGTGGTGGCCGCCGCCGTTATTGCGGACCGCGGTCTTCACGTCGTCGGGCAAGCTGTCGCACTTCTTCAAGAGCTCTTCGATCTCCATTTTCTGGAGCTCGGGTTTGTTCTCGAGAGCCTTGTTCAAGTTGGTGACGTACGTGTTGTGGTGCTTGGTGTAGTGGATTTCCATCGTCTTCGCGTCGACGTACGGCTCGACGGCGTCATAGGAATAACCAAGCTCGGGAAGCTTGAACGGATATGCCATTGTCGGTTCCTTTCGGGCGTGACCAAGTTGTAGAGCGGTATTGGTATTGGCCATGAGTTCCTTCCAAGTCAACGACACCACACTGAATGAGCTCGGTTGGCCGCGTATTCGCGAAGCCGTCGTCGCCCGGTGTGGCAGCAGCCTCGGCCGGGAGCCCGCGGCGGCCCTCGGCTTCCTCGCGACAGAAGGCGCAGTCGAGACGTCGCTCGCGCGCATCGAGGAGGCCCGGACCATCCTGCGCAAGCAGCTCGAGATCCCCGTGGCCGGCGCCGACGACGTGCGGCCTGCCGTCGAGCGCGTCTCCAAAGGCGCGCCGCTGGCCGCGACCGAGCTCTTGGCGGTCGCGCGTGTGGCGCAAACCGCCCTGCGGGTGCGTGCCTTTGGCCGCCAGCAGGCCATGGAAGCGCCGTTGCTCGGCCGCCAGGCGCAAGAAGTGCCGAACCTCGGGCCCATCGGCTCACGCATCGACGACGCGCTGGAGCCATCGGGCTCGGTGCGCGACAGCGCCAGTGACGCGCTCGCCATGTACCGCCAGCGGGCGCGCATGCTGCATCAGCAGATCCAAGCGCGCATCGACGAGCTGCTCCGCGATCCGATGTTCGCCGAGAACCTGCGCGACAACTACTTCAGCACGCGCAACGACCGCTACGTGCTGCCCATCAACGCGTCGTTCCGCTCACGCGTCCCGGGCATCGTGCACAACGCTTCGCAGAGCGGCCAGACCATCTTCGTCGAGCCCGACCAGATCATCGGCCTGGGTAACGAGCTGTCGATCGCCGAGTCGCTCGCCGCCGAGGAAGAGCGGCGCGTCCTGCACGAGCTCTCCGAGGACGTGGCAGGGCAGGCCGACGCCATTCGCATCGCCACCAGCGCCTTCGCCGCGCTCGATCTGGTGCAAGCACAAGCCCGCCTCGCGAATGACCTCGACGCCGCGGTGCCGCGCATCGCTCCGCCATCGCGGAGTGAGGTGGTGCTCGATCGCTTGCGTCATCCGCTGTTGCTCCTCCAGAAGAAGGACGTCGTCGCGAACCGCGTGCTCCTGGGTGAGCGCCAGACGACGCTCGTGGTCTCGGGCCCGAACGCCGGCGGCAAGACGGTGACCATCACCGCGGCGGGCTTGTGCGCGCTCATGCTGCGCGCCGGCATGCCTATCCCCGCGAGTGATGCGTCGGCGCTGCCGCTGGTGCGTGGTGTGCTCTCGGTGATTGGTGACGCGCAAAACATCGCGCAGGGACTCTCGAGCTTCTCGGCCCACTTGTTGCGCTTGAAGGACGTCGTCGAAGTGGCGCGCGCCGGCACCTGGGTGCTCATCGACGAGATCGCCGCCGACACCGATCCACGCGAAGGCGCGGCGATCGCCACCGCCATCCTCGACCACCTGGCCGGGCGCGAGGCGCGCACCTTCGTTACCACGCACCTCGAGGAAGTGAAGGCGATGGCGGTCACGGACGACCGCTTCGTGAACGCGCGCGTCGGGCTCGACCCGGCGACGATGCGGCCGACATACGCGCTGCAGCTCGGCACCGCCGGCATGTCGAACGCGCTCGAAGTCGCGGCGCAAGTCGGCTTGCCGCCGGAGATCATCGCGGTCGCGAAGAAGCGGCTGCACGAAGGCTCGCAGCTCTCCTTGGCGCTGGCCAAGCTCGACGAGCTTTCTCGGTCCGCTGAAGCGGATCGAGGCCGCGCCGCGGATGTGCTCGCTGAAGCCGAGCAGGTCCGCGCGGTGGCCGCCAAGCTCGAAGCCGAAGCCTCCCGCGCCCGCGACCAAGCCAAAGCCGATGCCCGCGCCGAGCTGGCGGCGGAGCTCGACACGGCCCGCGAGCAAGTCTCCCGCATGATCGCTCAGCTCCAGGCCGCGCCCGACATGCGCGAAGCCCAGAAGACGCAGCGCGCGCTCAACGAAAAGGCTCAAGAGCTCGCGGCGCAGACTGCCCGTGAGCAGACCGTCGCCGAGGTGCGCGCCAACGACCGCGCGACCGGGGCGCCGGTCAAGGTCGGCAGCAAGGTGCGGGTCGCGAGCCTAGGCAAGGACGGCGAGGTCATCGGCATCGACGGCAACGTCGCCACCGTCCAGATTGGCGCGCTGCGCACCCGTGCGAAGCTCGACGATCTGGTCAGCGTGAAAGCCGGCGCTCAGGCGAAAGCCGAGGGTGGTCTGCGCGGGCGGACACGCGACGAGAAGGCCCGGAGCGCCCGTGGCGCCGCCGCCGGAGCGGACGAGCCATCGAGCCGAATCGACATCCGCGGCCAGCGCACCGACGACGCCATCCGCAACCTCGAAGCGTTTCTGGATGCGCTCTACTTGAACAACGGCGGCCAAGGCGTAGTCGTCCACGGCCACGGCACCGGCGCGCTCAAAGACGCGATTCGCGACACGCTGAAGCTATCGCCTTACGTCGCAAGCTCCCGCCCCGGCGACCGCCACGAGGGAGGGGATGGCGTGACCATCGTGACCCTGCGCGGGTAGGGGAGGCGGGGGAAGCGCGGCTATCGGCTATCGCCAGTCGGCCATCGGCCATCGGCCATCGGCCATCGGCCATCGGCAGTCGGCCATCGGCCATCGGCAGTCGGCCATCGGCCATCGGCCATCGGCCATCGGCCATCGGCGGTCGGCCATCGGCAGTCGGCCCTCGGCAATCGCCCCGCCGCAACCCCCGTGACCTCGCCCCCCAAAAACACAAACGCCCCGGCCACATCCACGACGTGCACCGGGGCGCTCAGCGAATCATCACGCAGCCAAAGCCGCGCGCCGCGAGGATTTAGATCTTACCCTCGACATACTCGACGTGCTTGCGCACGACCGGGTCGTACTTCTTCTTCTTGATCTTGTCCGGCGTGGTCTTCTTGTTCTTGTAGGTCGTGTAGAAGTGACCAGTGCCGGCGGACGAATTGAGGCGGATTTTCTCGCGCATGACGTTCCTCGATTAGCTCTGGAGCTGAGCGATCTGCTTGAGCGCCTGCTCAATACCGATCTTGTTGATGATCTTGATGCCGCGAGCGCTCACCTTGAGCTTCACGAAGCGGCCTTCGCTCGGCACCCAGAAGCGCTGCTGCTGCACGTTCGGAAGGGTGCGACGGCGGGTTTTGATGTTCGAGTGCGACACTTTGTTGCCGCTCATCGGACGCTTGCCAGTTAGCTCACAAACCTTGGACATGACACGACCTCTAGGGATTCGAGCGCGCCTTTCTGCCGGCGCGCGCCAAAAATAGCAAGCCGAAACGGCCTCGGGCTCTAGCTTTTCACGATCCGCGCCCCCTGCCCGGCAAACCCGCCAAAACCGGTCAGGAGGCGCCAAAACTTCCAACTTTTTTAGGTGCTCAAACCCAGGCGCGCTGTTTCGGCCTGGCACTGCAGCGCCGGCCCGATGTTGAAGACCGCGCCGGTGCCGCCGCTCATGTCGGTCAGGACGATGTGGTCGAGGCACACGTTGGACGGCGACCCCGCGGGGACGACCACGTGGTCGGGGCACTGCGTGTCCGCCATGATGGCGCCCGTGAAGTTGGCGAAGGTGACGGCGGAGCTGAGCCCGATGAGCATGGTGCAGGACAGGTCCGCGTTGGTGAAGTTCGCGCTGCTCGCGTTGGCGCCGCCGAGGCTGCCGAGCAGGAGATTGGCCCCCACGAAGCTCGCGTTGGTCAGGTTGGTCGCGGCGAAGGTCGCGAAGGGAGCGAATGCGTTGGCGAAGCTCGCGCCGGTCGCGTTGCTGCCGTCGAAGCTGGTGTCGGTCAACGTCGCGTCGGTGAAGATCGCATTGGTCAGGTTCGCGCCATCGAGCTCGCTGTCGATGATGTGAGCGCCGCTGAAGTTGGTGTTGCTCAGGTTGTCCGCTGAAGTGAACAGTGCATCTTCGTCCATGAGCCAGATACCGGAGAGATCCGCGCCGGCGAGCACCGCGCCTGGCTGAACGCTGATGATGTTGGCTCCGCCCGGGACATCGCCAGCGAGCGTCGTGGAGGCGTTGCGGAAGGCGCCAGTCCAGGTCGCGGTGGCGGCCCCCGTGACGCTCACCTCGGCGTCGCGGATGGTCGCGTGCGTGAAGTTCGCGCTGCCGGCGGCGAGGCCCGCGAGGCTCACGCCGGTGAGATTCGCGCGCGTGAAGTTCGTCATGGCGAGTGACGCGCCGCCGAAGGTCGCGCCCGCGAGATTGGCGTCGGTGAAGTTGGCGTTGGTGAGAACGGCGTTGATGAGCGAGCCGCGGAAGACGACGTGGTCCATGGCGGCGGTGATGAAGCTGGACGCGGTGAAGTCCGAGGCACCGAGGTTCTTACCCGCGAGGTTGCACTGCGAGAAGTTGCAGTTGTTGCAGACGACGCCCTGCGAGAAGTCGGCGGCGCGAAGATCGCGGCCGCTCAGGTCCGCGCCCGAGACCAGCTCGATGACCCCGCGATCCGCGAGAGTGAAGCCCGCGGGCAGCGCCGTGGCGGGGGTCTCGAAGAACGCGCCGGTGAACGTGGCGTCGCCGAGCGTGGTCAGCGTCGAGAGCTTGGCGCCGAAGAACGTGGCGTTGGTGAAGCTCGCGCCGGCAAAGATCGGCGGAGTCGTCGTGCCGGTCCAGTCCGCCTTGGCGAAGGATGCGCCGGTGAAGTTGGTGTTGGTGAAGTTCGCGCCGCTGGCGTTGACGTCCGCGCTAGCGAACACTGCACCGACGAACGAAGCGCCCGTGAAGTTCGCGCCGTTTGCCGATAACAACGGCGATCGGTGGAACCGAGCGCCGTCGAGCTTGGCGCCCGACAAGTCGGCCTGGTCGAGATAGAGCGTGCCGTCGATGACGGCGTTGCTGAGGTCGACGTTGGTCATCGCCGCGCCGGCGAAGACCACCAGTTGCGTGGTGACGTTGGTCATCGAAGCGCCAGTGAGGTCGGCGTTGAAGGCGAAGACCTGCGCGAATACCGCGTTGTCCAGCTTGGCTCCGGCGAAGCTCGCACCGGTCAGATTGACGCCGACGAACGTCGCGCCACGCAGGTCCGCGCCGGAGAAGTCGATGCCGCGCAAGTCCACGTCCGGCTCGATGGAGCTCGGATCCGAGACGTCGATGCCGACGACGACGAGCTCACGCAGATCCTTGCCCGCGCAATTGCCGCCGGGGCGCAGCTCGCACACCGTGTCGTTGCAGCGGTAGTCGGTGTACTTCACCTCGTCGTCGTTGAGTACGCCATCGCGGTTCGTGTCGGTGCCGATGGTGACGCGTTTGCCGCCGTAGGCGCAGTTGGCGCCGGCTGGCTCGTCCGCTTCAGCGATGATCGCGTCGCGGCCGTTCGCGCCGTCATCGCCCGAGCAGGCGGCGACGAAGAAGAAACATCCTACGAGGAAACTTTTCCGCATTGTTGGACTCCAGGAAAGAGACGACGGCGCCCAGTGACTATGCCTTCACCGGGCGCCGCGCTGTGACGTGAGTCACGTAGGCTCAGAGGCCCTCGTCGGGGGCGCCGCGGATCACCGCGAGCTGGCATTGGAAGAGTGGCTGGATGTTGAAGATCGGTGTGCTCACATTGCCGAGGATGACGTGCTCCGCGCAGAAATCCGCCGCTGCTCCCGCTGGAGCGACCGTGAGATCGGGGCAGGTCGTGTTGGACATGGTGGCGCCCGCGGTTGGGGTGAAGGTGATCGCGCCGGTCGTCGCGTTGGACAGCATGTTGGCGCATGCCAAGCTCGCGTTGGTGAAGTTCGCGTTGGTCGCGTTGGCGCCGCCAAGATCGCTGAAGACCAGGTTCGCGCCGGTGAAATCGGCACCCGTCAGGTTGGCCTCGGTCATCTTCGCATTGCGCAGGTTCGCATTGGTGAAGCTCGCGCCCGACAAGTTCGAGCCCCTGAAGTGCGGCGGAGTCTCATTGGCATTCGTGCGCATGACGACCGCATTGGCGAAGTTGGCGTTGGTGAGGTTTGCGCCGTTGAACGACGTGTCGATGAGGTGAGCGCCCGTGAAGCTCGTGCTCGTGAGGTCGTCGGTGCTCGTCCAGATCGCGTTTTCGTTGTACAGCCAGATGCCCGACAGGTCCGCTCCCGCGAGCGACGCTCCCGCCTCGACGCTCACGATGTTCGAGCCCGCCGGCAAGTCCGCGGGCAGGGTGGTCGCGGCGTTGCGGAAGGCGCCGAGCCAGGTGCCGCTCGCCGCGCCCGTGACGTTCACGTTGGCGTTACGGATGGTCGCGTGCGTGAAGCTCGCGCCTCCCGCCGTGAGGCCGGCCAGATTGGCGCCGCTGAGATTGGCCCGGGTGAAGTTGGCGGAGCTCAAGGTCGCGCCGGTGAAGGTCGTCCCCGCGAGATTCGCACCCGTGAGGTTCGCGCCGCTCAGGTTCGCGCCGTCGAGCACGCCATCGAGCGTCACGCCCGTGAGGTTCGCGTTCGTCAGGTTCGCGCCCTGGAAGCTCGACGCGCCGAGGTTGCGGCCGCTGAAGTTGGCGTTGGTCAACACGCAGTTGGTGAAGTCGACGCCGAGCACCAGGGTCGCGTGTGAGAAGTCACGGCCGGTGAAGTTCGCTCCCGCCTGCACGACGACCGCGCCGCGCGCCGCCGCGTCGAAGCCACCGGGGAGCGCCGTCCCAGGAGAGTTGATGAAAGCGCCGGTCATGCTGGCGATGTCCGAGAGGTTGAGCACGATGAGGCTGGCTCCGAAGAGCGAGGCATTGGCGAAGCTCGCGCCAGTGAAGACCGCGCCATCCGAGCCAGACCAATCGCTGCCGACGAGACTCGCGCCCGCGAAGCTCGCGTTGGAGAAGTTCGCGTTGGGTGCACGCCAGGTGGAGTTGGGGGCGTACGCGTTCGCGAAGCTCGCGCCGGCGAAGCTCGCGCCGCTCGCCCTGATGACCGCGCTCTGCAGGAACAGCGCGTTATCGAATTTGGCGCCCGCGGCCTGGGCGCCGTCGAACGACACGGTGCCGCTGAAGAGCGCGCCCGTCATGTCGACATTCGTCATGATGGCGCCGGCGAACGCCGCGACCAAGCTCGTCGCGACGCTCCGCATGTTGGCGCCCGTGAAGTCCGCGCCCGGCGCCAGCGCGTTGCCGAAGAGCGCCCCTTCGAGATTCGCCCCGGTGAAGTTCGCGTTGGTGAGGTTGACCCCGAAGAAGATCGCGCCACGCAGGTCGGCGCCGGAGAAGTCGATGTTGCGCAGGTCGATGCCGTCGCTCAGGTCGTCGATCGCCGGGCTGGGGGTGCTGAAGCCCAGGATGAGGCGATTGCGCAGGTCGGCACCCGCGCACTTGCCGAACGGCACGAGGTCGCAGGTGGGGGCCGCCTCGCAGTCGTAGCTCGTGTAGACGACCTCGTCGTCGTTCAGGGTGCCGTCACCGTTGGTGTCGGTGCCGAAGGTCACGCGCGTGCCACCGTGCGGACAGTTGGCGCCCGCGGCTTCCGGCGCCTGCGCGACCATGGCGTTGCGGCCGTTGGTGCCATTGTCACCGTCGTCGCCCGAGCAGGCGGCGGCCGAGAGGGCAACGCAGAGGAGAGTGTTGCGGATACGCATGAGCGGACTCCCTGAGGGTTTTGACGGAGAGGTCATCTTCGAAGCGTTGGCGCGCGGCAAGGGCAATCGGACTTCCATGTCCGCGTAAAAAGACACGGCGCCCAGGTGCGCGCACGCAGCTGGACGCCGTCGTCGATGCGAGATGGACTGCTTTAGAAGGCTTCGCCGAACGATACGTCGCCGACGATGCCGGTCTGGTAGGCCGAGACGCGGCGCTCGAAGAAGTTCGAGAGCTCTTGGACGTCTTGCAGGTCCATGAACGAGAAGGGGTTCTTCACACCGAAGATCTTGGTGAGGCCGAGGTTCGCCAGGCGCTGGTCGGCCATGAACTCGAGGTACTGGCGCATGTCGCGCACCGAGAGGCCCGGGACGCCTTCGCCCAAGAGATCCTCGGCGAACTGCGTTTCGCAGTCGACGGCCTCCTTGAGCATCGTGGCGATGTCGGCCTTGAGCTGATCGTCGAAGAGATGCGGCGCCTCGCGGCGGACGGTCTCGACGACCTCGAACGCGAAGGTCATGTGGCAGCTCTCGTCGCGGAAGACCCAGTTGGTGCCGGAGGCGAGACCGCCGAGCAGGCCCTTCGAGCGCATGAAGTACACGTAGGCGAACGCGGCGAAGAAGAAGAGACCCTCGATGCACGCCGCGAAGCAGATGAGGTTCATCAAGAACTGGCGGCGCTCGGCGTCGTTGGTGAGTGAGTCGAGCTCGTTGATGGAGTCGATCCACTTGAAGCAGAAGTCGGCCTTGCGCTTGATGGACGGAATGTTCGCTACAGCGGAGAAGGCGCGCTCGCGCTCCTTGATGTCGGGGATGTAGGTGTCGAGCAGCGTGAGGTAGAACTGCACGTGCAGCGCCTCCTCGTAGAGCTGACGCGACAGGTACATGCGCGCTTCGGGCGAGTTGATGTGCTTGTACAAGTTGAGCACGAGGTTGTTCGACACGATGCTGTCACCGGTCGCGAAGAAGGCGACGAGGCGGTGCACCATGTGACGCTCGGACGGCAACAAGCGGTTGTGAAGGTCGGCGACGTCCGTCGAGAAGTCGACCTCGTCGACGGTCCACGTGTTTTTGATGGCGTTCAAATACATCTCGTAGAACGCGGGGTAGTTCATCGGGCGGAGCGTCAGGTTGAAGCCGGGGTCGAGAATCATGAAGCCCTCCACGAGCAATTGTCGGCAATGCCCACTTCATACCGCTGGGGTCCGACACTTCGAGGATGTCCGGATGGGGCGCCTCGGACCAACCTGAAATCGCGATTTAGTAGGGGAGAGGATCAAAAGCGATCGCGGAGGCCCAGCGCGGTGACAACGGGGGCAAAGACCATCCAGCCGCTGTGTCAGGCGAGGAACGCGCACCCTCTCCATTCCTCCAACGATAACAAGCACGATGAAAATCTTCGGGAGCTCTACACCGACATCCACGAGCTCCAGCTCGTGGGCTGCCGAGCTCTCCCGAAAGCGTCGCCCTCTCGCGGACATAGACACCATTGCCCTGGATGCTTTCGCTCAGAGGCTCGTCCAGCTGCCGGGCCTGAGTGAGCGTCTCCGTGAGGCGGCCTATCGGGACCTGCGCGATGCCGCCCCTCGCCCCGGGGACGTCTATCTCGAGAGCCACCTGGCCGGTGTGCGTGCCGCGCTGGGTAACCTCGTAACCAAGAAGGGCCGGGTCTTCGACTACGACTTGCGGACCATGGAAGACGCCGATGCCATCTCGCAGCGCTACGGTGCCCGAGCCATCAGCGCCGCCTCCTCCTCGGATGATATCGCCGTCGTCTATCCCGAGGTCCCGAGGAGCGCGGTGGAGACCCTCATCCATGCGCGCCGCGGCGCCGGATTGGCCTCGCCAACGCTGATGTCTCCGGCCGAGGTGGCGGCTCGCGAGCGTGAGCTCGCCGCGACGCACGGAGCCATCGAGCAGTACTTCAAGGACGGCCGGTCCGCTAACGCGGCTGAGCTGCGTGTCCAGCGGCTGTTGAACAGCAAGCATGACAGCGTCGTCATCGCCGAGCGCCTGGGGTTGCCGCTTCCCGCGACCCTCTATCGTGGCCGCGCGGCGGATCTGCGCGGTTCTATCGATGGCTTTCCGGTTATCGCCAAGCGCGACTATTCGGCTGGTGGATCGGGTGTCCGGTATTGCGGTGCGCAGGACGAGCTCGCGGCGTTCCTGCGCGAGTGCCCGCCGGACGAGAAGATCGTCATCCAGCGATTCGTGCCAGGCCGCGACGTCAGCATGCTGTTCTTCTTGGACGAGAACAGTGTTACGCCGCTCGCCGTGACCGCGCAGTGGACCGAAGGTGTCGAGCACAAGGGCAACGTCGTGCGCGCCTGCGAGGTCGGCGACGAGAACGCCATGGCGTTGTGGCCGATTGCCGCGTGGGCGCAGCGCGCGGGCTATCGCGGGCACTTGGGCGTCGACGGCAGGCTCGGTCGCGACGGCAACGTATCGTTCATCGAGTGCAATCCGCGCCGCACCGCCGTGTCGACGCCGCTCGTCGTCGCCACGCAGCTCGGCTTCGTCGACTTCGCGGTGAGGCGCGTTGCCGTGCCGTCCGCCGACGCGGTCAAGACGGTGCTCGAGGACTTCGGCTTTCGCCGTGGCTCACGCGCGGGCGTCGTGCCGACCATGATCCTGAGTGACGAGGCGTTCGGTCACGGTCTCGAGGTCGTCGCGGTGGACCGGGATCAATCACCACGCGTGTTGCTGCAACACATGGAGTCCAGGGGCTTTGCATGAACGTCGATTTTCGTGGACCCAAGCGGCTCGGTCACGCCGCGCCGTTGCTCGAGGCACCAACGATCTTCGTCGCGCGGCAGGCGGCGCCCGATAGCACGGTTCGTGTGCGCGATGTACGCGATAGCGTTCCTGCTAGCCACGCCGGAAGTGTCGGCAACGTCATCGCCATGCGCGCGGCGATCATCGAACAAGCCCAACACGGCAAGCGGCCGGAGTCGGATGCGCGCGGGTTCTTTCGCGACCTGAGCGGCGCGATTGCGCGCGTCACGCCGCAGATCGTCGCTACCTTGGCGGAGGTCAACAACATCCACGGCTCACGCTACGAGCTGGAGCAGGTCAAGCGCACCATCGACAAGCTCGACGTCCAGGAGGGCCACTGGCTACGCGGCTTGGGTGACGTCAACAACGTCGCGGTCTATGCCTCCACCAACGTGCCGTTCTACAGCCTCTTGCTGCACGGCATCATTCCGGCCAGCGCGGGGGCGCACGTCTGGCTGCGAACGCCGGCGCGGACGCGCGGTGTCTACGCCAAGCTCTACGACATCCTCGTGGAGGCCATGCCTGGCTGGGACCTGTCGCGCCTGCATGTCCTCACCTCGGACCGCGACGTCCAGTACGACTACTTCCGTAAGCTGCATGTCCTCGGGTTGAACGCCAAGGGTAAGCAGCCGGTACGTCCGCCGTCCGAGGTCGTGCTCTTCACTGGGAGCCCCGTCACCGCGGCGCGCATTCGCGACGAGGTCCAGGCCAAGCTCGAGAAGCTCGACTCGCCCGCCGACACGCGCATGTTGTTCTTGTCGTTCGGGGTAGGCCTCAACCCGGTCATCGTCTCGGATACCGCCGAGAGCCGTATCGACGCGGCGACCGACGCCATCGTCGAAGCGGTGCGCATCAACTCGAGCCAGGACTGCATCGTCCCGAAGCTCGTCATGGTTCACGCGTCACAAGCGGAGCGCTACTTCGCGTCCCTCGAGGCGAAGCTTGCGGGACTCCGCTATGGCGATGCGGCGGATCCCACCGCCGACTACACGGCGCTCACCATGACCGAGGATCTCGACGTGTTGCATAACTACCGCGACACCTATGCGGACAAGCTCGTGAACCCGGCCGCGGTGCTGGACCCCGCGAGCAAGAGAGTCGACCCTCACGTCTTTCGCTTCACGATGAAGGACTTCGCCGACTTACCACTCGTCGAGTTCTTCGCGCCGATGTTCCCACACGTCGTCTACGAATCGGACGACGACTTGCGCCGCGTCGCCGCCGATCCCCGCGTCGCCGAGAAAGCGATGTTCGCGACGGTCTTCGCCGATCCGACGTCACCGCGTATCTTCACCACCCGCAAGATCTTCGACGACACGCTGCACGGCACCTTGGTGAACCAGAGCATCTTCAAGGAAGAGAGCGGCAATCACCCCTTCGGTGGTTACGGTCCGCACGCCTCGACGCGCGCCTTGATCAGTAAAACGGCGGGTGAAGTCACGAGCACGATCGCGCATCGTCCTCTCTTGTACTCGCAAGAGGCCGCGAGGGTGTTCGCTCCGGCGGGCTCGACCCCGTATGCCTCCACCCCGCCGACCGCCGCGGACGAGCAGCGCTTGAGCGCGGTCCTCGCGGAGGCGGCCGACGCGCAGCTCGCCTTCGACATCAGCGGCATGCAGTTCGCGCCGCTGAAGCAGCCGTTCACGGGCTCGCGGCCACGGGGGCTCGCCGAACTGCGCAAGGTCATCGCCGAGCAAGGTCTCCGCGTCTACGTGCCGATCGCCGATCCGGGCACGGCCGAGGGCCGCAAGCGCGACGAGCTCTTCTATGGCGGACGCGTCATCTACGCGCATGCGTCACCGTCCATGCGCCTCGAGCCCGGGGTGGTTCTCCATCCGTCGAAGGTCGGCGCGGACGTCGACAACCTCAACCGCGTGCGCGGCGCCGTCAACCCACATCTGGGCTACGGCTATCTCCACGGCATCTTCACCTCCAAGGCCAAGGAGCTGGCGTTGGTGCGTGGTGTCGATGCGTCGATGATGCCCGAGACGCTCTTCGGCGCGGAGCTGTTCACCAACTCTTCCGAGTCGGCGGCGCGTTTCACGGCGGCGCGCAGGGACATCACCGAGGCGCTGGCCGCCGTGGCCAAGGGTAAGGCCGCGGTGGACGAGCTCGCGCCGCGGCTCCGCGCGCTCATCGACGACTTCTTCGCGATGGTCGAGCATCAGATGCCCGCTGGCGCGTACGTCAAGAACTTCCGTGAGTTCGCCACGGCGGATCTCGGTAACGCCATCACGTCGTTCTCGTTCAGTCGTGATCAGTGGGTGCAGCAGTACGTCGATCGGCTGCGCGACGTGATCGCGGCCAGCCCGGGCGTCGCCTCCGACAGCGGCGCATTCCGCGAAGCGTTGTTCGCGAAGCGCTACGACACGGGGACGAAGTTCTTGCACTCCTTGGTGCATGACCCCGACGTGCTGATCGTTCAGCAGCGCGTCCGTTTCGCCAAGACGCCCCTCGGGTTGCCGCGCGAAGTGCGTGTCTCTTTCATCGACGGTGAAGCGGTGTACGCCCGGCCGCGGCACACCAACGAGCCGCTGGGTGCGGACATCGAGCGCGCCAAGCAGGTGATCACCGACTTCTTCGCGCGGGCGCCCGAGCAGCTGCGCTACCTCGCGGGCGGCGCCGACGTGGCGTTCCTCGAGGACGGGCGTCCGATGATCCTGGAGTTCAACATGGGGGCCAACGACGGCACGATCCTCGCGGAGGACTTCCCGGTCGAGTGCAACCGCTTCATGAGCGCGTTGCAGGGGCGCCCGACGGTGTTGATCGAGCAGCTCGAGGCGGCCTACGAGGCCGGCCCCGAGGCGTGCCGTGCGTACCTCGGCGGGCTCACCAATCATTTCGAGCAGTGGACGAAGGCGAGCTGGGACGACGTTTCGATCCCCGAGGTCGCCAAGTGGTTCCGTGACCGGCGGCTGCAAGACGTCAGCGCCACGCCCACCGCGGGCGAGGTTGTATCCGCCATCGCGGACATCGAGGCCATGACCCAGGGGCTCGTGAGCAGCGAGAATCGTGAGCTGGCGATGCTGCTGCACGGCACCAAGCTCCATCTGAACGAGCGGCTGGAGCGGTGAAGGCGTTCGTCGATCACGTCGAGGTCGTTTTGCCCGAAGGCAAGCGCTACGTCATCGTCTTGGCCAACGCTGGGGACACCCATGTCTTGGTGACGAGCTACCTGTCGCCCTTGGTCATCGCTCAGTTTCTGACCGCCCACCTGAGCTTCGAGCGGCTGCGCTTGCCGCGCGCGCACCCGTACTACGGCCCTGGCGCGACCCACGATGTGAGGAGCTTGCTCGAGCACGCGGACATCGAGGCGCTCTACGGCGAGCGCGACGGCGCGACCCAGGCGGTGCTCGACGCTTTGGAGCAGGCGCTAAGTGGCTCGGCTGACGCGCACGACCTCGGCCAGCGGCTGGAGCACTGGCGGACGCAGGATAGAGAGTAGAGCCTTCGATGTTTCGTGGGTCGGGAGGCCTCGAGCGCGCCGGGTATGGGGCGCGCGGGGTTTTCAAAAGCGATCGCGGCTTGGAGGCCGCGGCCGTTAGTCCCCGTGAAGGGCGGCGCGGGGCCGCTTGGCGTGGTCCCACTTGGCCTGGAAGGCAGCGATCCGAGGGGCGATGTTGGCGCGGAAGGCCTTGCCGTTGAAGGCGCCGTAGTGGCCGGCGTCGGGCTCCAGGTGGTGTGCCTTCATCGCGGCGGGGAGGCCGGTGCAAAGGCGCAGCGCCGCCTCCGTTTGGCCGGGGCCGCAGATGTCGTCCTTGCCGCCCTCGACGACGAGCAGCGGAACGTCGATCTTCGCCAGGTCGACCCGACGTCCGTCGAGGACGAGCTCACCCTTTGGCAGGCGGTGCTCCTTGAAGAACCACTGAATGGTCTCCTCGTAGTACTTGCCGTGCATGTCGAGGAGCGCGTTGTACTCGTCGTAGAACTTGCGGTGATGCGCGATGGCGGCATCGGCGCCGCTCACCAGCGCCCAGAAGTAGTCGACGTGCGCGTTGACGTGGTGCAGGAAGTTTTGGCTCACGAAACCGGCTTGCTGGAGAAAGCCCGGCATGACGGTGCGGCCGTGGCCCTCGTAGCCTGGAGGGACGGTGTGCAGCATCGTCCGCTTGAAGTCCGCCATCGCGGTTTTCTCGGCGAATTTGTCGCATGCCTGGGGGTTGATGCGCGTGTCGATGGGACCGGCGATGAGGGTGAGAGAGCGGGGCTTGCAGGGATCTTCGTCCTCGGCCATGAACGCGACAGCGGACATGGTGGCGGGACAGGGCTGACAAACGGCGACCAGATGACAGCCGGGACCCGCGGCGGTGAGGGCGCGGCGGATGTGCTGCATGTTCTCGGTGACGCCGAACTCACCAGCGGACGCCGGCACGTCCGACGCCGTCTTCCACTCGGTGACGTAGACCTCGTTCTTCGTCTTGAGCATTTCGGCCGCGGTGCCGCGCAGCAGCGTCGCGTGGTGCCCGGAGATTGGCGTGATCAACATGCCGCGTGGCTCGCGGGTCAGGCGCCGCGCCAGCGCCTTGACCGCTGAAGCGGACGCGCCAGGGGCAGCCTGGATCGCCGAGACGTCTCGCGTGAGCTTCACCAGGCGGTAGAAGGGCGTCTCGTCGGCGATCTCTTCCTTCACCGGCACCGCGTGACCGTCGATCTGCACCGCTTTTATGTCCCATGCGGGCTTGGGATAGACGCGCGTGAGGCGCTCGAAGACATCGAGGCCGGCGGCCATGAGCTTCGTGCCTGGGAGCTGCGCGGCCGGGTTGCTCTCGTGCTCGAGCAGAGCCTTGGTGGCCTTCGCGATCTCGCGCGGCAGCTGCAGTCCCACCTGCGTCGCCGCGTACCAGTAGTAGAGCGGCTGGGTGAATGGGAACGACAGAGCGCTCATGGGCCTTCCGAGTTACGACCCCCGCAGTGTCGCGGGTCTGTCTTCATCGTATCGGTCAGGTTTTTCCGGAGTTGCTTGGCGCCGCCACGACGCCGCGCCACGGCGCATCAGGAACCGGTCGGACCCCCAGGATGACCACGGCGTGCAGCCGGTGCCGCGCCTGCGCGGAATGAACGGTCCACGCACCGAGTCGGCTTTTTGGGCCAAGCCGTGGCGGAGGCTCTCCTGCCGCCGTGTGTCAGAGAGGAGAACCTCGCGGATGCCCGATGAGGTCTCTAAGCGCGGACAGCGCGCCAGGCGCCGAGGGC